>JAJXSP010000016.1:14513-27882 GCA_021784515.1 Myxococcales bacterium
CGCACCATCGTGGGGGCGTGGCTGAACACACGGCCAGTTTTGCGGAATAATACGAACGCGCCCTGCTGCTCAGTCCGCTTTGCCTCAATTTCCCCACCGGCTGCGATCATTTCTCATGGTCACAAATTGATGCGCACGTCATTCACCCGTTCACCGGCGAGACGATCGCGATCATCGCCGCCAACTACGTCGTCGGCGAGTACGGATCGGGCGCGGTGATGGGCGTGCCGGCGCACGACCAGCGCGACTTCGAGTTCGCCAGGGAGTACGGCATCCCGATCAAGGTCGTGATCCAACCCCGTGACGCGGCGCTCGACGCGGCGGCGATGACCGAGGCATTCGTCGACGAGGGCGTGCTGGTCCACTCGGGCGCCTTCGACGGCACGCCGTCGCCCGAGGCGATCCGGACGATCTCCGAGGAGGTCGCCCGCCGCGGCCTCGGCCAGCGCACCGTGCGCTACCGCCTGCGCGACTGGCTCATCTCCCGCCAGCGCTACTGGGGCGCGCCGATCCCCGTCGTGTACTGCGATACGTGCGGCGTCGTCCCCGAGCGGGCCGAGCGGCTGCCGGTGCTGCTCCCCGACGACGTGGAGATCACCGGCGAGGGCGGCTCGCCGCTCGCGCGCCACGCCACGTTCGCGAAGACCGAGTGCCCGAAGTGCGGCGGCCCGGGCCGGCGCGAGACGGACACGATGGACACCTTCGTCGACTCGTCGTGGTACTTCCTGCGCTACGCGTCGCCGCGCAACACCGACGCGCCCGTCGACGGGAAGGCGGTCGTGAAGTGGCTGCCGGTGGACCAGTACATCGGCGGCATCGAGCACGCCATCCTGCACCTGATCTACGCGCGCTACTTCACGCGCCTCGTGCGCGACCTCGGGCTGGCGCCCAAGGAGCTGCCCGAGGAGCCCTTCGCGCGCCTGCTCAACCAGGGCATGGTCTGCATGCACTGCGAGAAGTGCCAGCGCTCGCACGCCATGTCGAAGAGCCACGGCAACACCGTCGACCCGGGCGAGATGATCGGAAAGGTGGGCGCCGACGCGCTGCGCCTGTTCATGCTCTTCCTCGGCCCGCCGCAGGCGCAGTTCGAGTGGAAGGACGAGGGGCTCGACGCCGCGTGGCGCTTCCTCGGCCGGGTGTGGCGCGCGGTGCAGGGCGTGCGCGAGCGGGCGGAAAAGGGCGAGCGCGGAGAGGGCGACGCCACGCGCAAGCTGCGGGTCGCGACGGCGAAGACGATCGCGCGCGTCACCGAGGACCTCGAGGCGCGGCTCCAGCCGAACACGGCGATCGCGCGCCTGATGGAGCTCACCAGCGCGCTCCTCGAGTACACCGGCGGCGGCGAGTTCGACGCGCCCGCCGCCACCGAGGCGGCCGAGGCGATGGCGCTCTTGCTCGGGCCGTTCGTGCCGCACCTCGCCGAGGAGCTGTGGGAGACGCTCGGCCACGCGGGCGACGATCGCGTGCTCGATCACCCCTGGCCGGCGTTCGACGCCTCGCTGCTGGCCGGGCAGCAGGTGAAGATCGCGGTGCAGGTCAACGGCAAGCTGCGCGCGACGATCGAGGTGGACCCCGACGTCTCCGACGACGATCTGAAGGCGACGGCGCTGGCGCAACCGCAGGTGCAGAACTTCGTCAAGGGGGCGACGCCCAAACGAGTGGTGGTCGTGAAGGGCCGGCTGGTTAATGTGGTGGTCTGATGAAAACCGACGAGAAGACCCTGCGAGCCGATCGCTTCCTCCGCGCCTGCCGCGGCGAGCCCGTGGACACCACGCCCATCTGGATCATGCGCCAGGCGGGGCGCTACCTGCCCGAGTACCGTCGCACGCGCGCCAAGGCGGGTGACTTCCTCGCACTCTGCAAGACGCCCGACCTCGCCTGCGAGGTGACGATCCAGCCGGTGGACGTGGTCGGCGTGGACGCCGCGATCATCTTCTCCGACATCCTGATCCCGCTCGAGGCGATGGGCGTGCCGCTCACCTTCTCCGACGGCGAGGGCCCGCGCCTCGAACCGGTGCGCACCGCCGATCAGGTGGCGAAGCTGCGCGTGCCGGTCGCCGACGAGGCGTGCGGCTTCCTGATGGAGGCGATCCGCCTCACGGTGCGCGGCCTCGACGGGCGCGTGCCGCTCATCGGGTTTGGCGGCGCGCCGTGGACGATGCTGTCCTACGCCGTCGAGGGGAAGACGTCGAAGGCATTCCTCGACTCGCGGCGCATGCTCTTCGAGGCGCCGGCGCTCGCGCACGCGCTGCTCGAGAAGATCACCGCGACGACGATCGACTACCTCCAGGCGCAGGTGCGCGCCGGCGCCCGCGCGCTCCAGCTCTTCGACTCGTGGGCCGGCGCGCTCGGTCCCGAGGAGTTCCGCACCTTCGCCCTGCCCTACGTGAAGCGGATCGTCGAGGCGCTGCGCCCGTCGGGCGTGCCCTTCATCTACTTCTGCAACGAGGGCTCGACGCTGCTCGCCGACGCCGCCACCGCGGGCGCCGACGTGATGGGGATCGACTACCGCGTCCCGCTCGACGACGCGCGCGCCACCGTCGAGCGCGCCGCCGGGCGGCCCGTCACGCTGCAGGGCAACCTCGACCCGGTGGCGCTCTTCGCGCCGCTGCCGGAGATCGAGCGGCGCGTCGCCGACGTCCTCCGCCGCGCGGGCGAGCGCCACGTCTTCAACCTGGGGCACGGGATCCAGCCGCCGACGCCGCCGGTGAAGGCGATCGCACTCGTGGAGATGGTGCACCGCCTCGGGCGGCGCGGCTGACCTTCGAATCGCTGGGGAGGTGAGGCGGGGGGGGGGAGCGGCGGGGCGAGCTACATGTCGTTCAGGCAGGCGTTGACCGACGCCACGCACGCCCCGCTCTGGGCGTTGGTGTAGCAGGTCTGGCAGGTGTTCATGTTGTAGTTCGCCCCCATCATGTCGCAGACGCCGCCGTTCATCGGCGGGCACTGCGCGTCGAGGCAGGCGTACACGGCCTGGAGCAGCTGCTTCGCCTTCGCCGTCCCCATGTTGACGCAGTTGGTGGCGCAGGCCTGATCGGCGCAGTTGCCCACGCAGCTGTTGATGCCGTTGCAGGAGAGGCCGGCCGACTTGCACACGCCGCCGCTGCAGGTCTGGCCGCCGGCGCAGGGGTTCCCGCAGCCGCCGCAGTTCGCCGCGTCGCTCTGGGTGTCGACGCAGTTGCCGTTGCACATCACCATCCCCGGGTTGCAGTTGTTCCCGCCCTGGCAGACGCCGCCCTGGCACATCTGACCGCCGACGCAGGCGTTCCCGCAGGCGCCGCAGTTGTTGCTGTCGCTGGTGACGTCGATGCAGGCGCCGTTGCAGGACACGAGCGGCGGGTTGCAGCCGCCGCCCACACACTGGGCGTTCTGGCAGCGCGCGCCCTGGCCGCAGGCGTTGCCGCAGGCGCCGCAGTTGTTCGAGTCGCTGCGCGGGTCGGTGCACATGCCGTTGCACGCGAGGAGCGGCAGCTGGCAGTTGTTGACCGAGATGCACGCGCCGTTGCCGCACAGCTCGCCCTGCGCGCAGGGGCGCCCGCACCCGCCGCAGTTCGCCGGGTCGTTGCGCGGATCGATGCACTGGTTGCCGCACAGCATGAGCGGCGCGGTGCAGTTGTTCGCGCTCATGCAGGCGCCGCTGATGCACAGCTGGCCGCCGCTGCAGGCGTGGCCGCAGGCGCCGCAGTTGGCGAGGTCACTGGTGACGTTGACGCAGGTGCCGCCGCACGTGATGAGCGGCGGGGTGCAGTTGTTCATGTTTCCCATCGCCATGTCGGGCGACTTGGGCTTGTAGTAGTAGCCGCCGCCACCGCCGTTGGAACAGGCGACGAGGGCCAGGGCGAGGAGGGGCAGGCGCGCGCGTTCCATCGTTGGTTCTCCTTGCAGTTCAGGGCAATGTTTCGCGCATCCATCGCATTTCTTCCCGCCGACGGTCAAGCGTCTGCGATCACACCGCCCACCCGAGCGGGAGTGCCCCTCGGTGCGGCGGGACGCTCGGTCAGTTTCCGCGGGCGAGGTTGCGCTGCGAGAACAGGTCGTCGGAGAGCTTCTGGTTGGCCTTGGCGTTGGCGTTCCAGATCTCGGTGCGGTGGTCGTTGCGGCGGTGATCCACGAAGGTGACCGTCGCCGGCGTGTAGTGCTGCGTGTCGCCGAAGTCCTTCGTGAAGTTGAGGCGCGTCTGCGTCATCGCGCCCTTCCCCGCCGCGTCGAAGCTTTCGATCTTCGTCGCGTAGTGGTTGGCCTTGTCGACCCACATTTTGAGCTTCGGGAACTCGGCCTCCTTTTCGGTGTTGAGCGTCAGCTCGAGCACCCAGCTCGGCCCCTCCTCGCCGACGAGCCGCGGCGTGTAGACCGCGGCGTACGTGTTCGAGGAGGTCTCTTCGTTGGACACGTCGGAGCCGAACAGCGTCTGGCTCTTCATGTGCGTGCCCAGGCGGCGAATGCGGTTGAAGCCGGGCAGGAACGCGTACATCACGTCGCGGCTCTCGATCAGCATCCCCATCCCCTTCAGGTCGGCGGGTGAGAGGAAGCGAATCAGGCGCTTGTCGCCCTTGATCGACGTAATGAAGGAGATCTCCTTGGCGGGCGCCGCCGCGCCGGGCTCGAAGATCTTCATCTTCGACTCGAAGCTGAGGTCGGCGTAGTCCGAGGCGGCGTGGTCGGCGAGCTGAAGGATTTCGGCGGCGGTCGGGGCGGCGGCGCGCGCGGCGGGAGCGGACGCACACGCGGTCAGCGCGGCCAGGGCGAGGGTGGAGCGGACGACGTTCATGGGCACCTCCAGCAGGATCGGCGAGCGGGGAACGATAGCCCAAAAGCGCCCACCGTGTGACGGCGCGCACGGCAAAAACACTTCCGAGCGCCCGGTGGGCGCGCTAGATTTCCGCGCACGTGGCCGCCCCCAAAAAGGAGATGAAGTGATGAACCTCCGACGCGCTTTCCTCGGCACCCTCGCCGCCGGCTCGCTGCTCGCGGCCGCCTTCGGCTGCGGCGACGGGCTCCCCGACAAGGTGAAGTTCGCGGCGCCGCCTTCGGCGCTCCTCCAGGGCGGTGTCAACGTCACCTTCCAGCTCGCCCACGCCGACGACGAGGAGATGAAGGTGCGCTTCTTCGTCACCAACAACTCCGACCAACCGATGTGGGTCAACCGCGACGGCTTCGCCCTCCGCCTCCCCGACGGGCGGATCCTCATGCGCCGGGGCTCGGCGCACGAGCCCTACCTGATCCAGCCGGGGCAGGGCCACAACGTGTGGGTGGCCTTCGGCGAGAAGGGGCTGGAGATGCGCACGCTCCAGGGCGCCTCGGTCATCATCGGCGGCGTCTCCTACCAGAACGATCCCACGCCGCGCGTGGTGGGCGAGATCCCGCTCTCGACCGCCGGGCCGCTCGACGACTGATCCCGCTCCCGTTCCCTCCCCTTCCCGCTTCCCCTCTGATAGAACAGCCGCATGTCGCGGACGAAGACGGAGGCTGCCCTCGCCGAGGCCGAGCGGACCCATTCCGACGACCCCGAGCGGGCCGAGGTGCTGGCGCGGGCGCGGCGGTTCAAGGCGAGCTGGCTCGAGCTGGCGGAGTCGCTCTCGGCGGTGCGCCACGACGGCCGGTGGAAGACGTGGGGGCACTCCTCGTTCGACGACTACGCCCGCAAGGAGCTGCACCTCACGCAGCAGACCACCGACAAGCTCACCGGGTCGTACCTGTTCCTCCAGAAGCGCGCGCCCGAGGTGCTCTCCCGCGACGGGGTGGGCGCGCCGATCCCGAGCTACCAGGCGGTCGACTTCCTGCGCCGCGCCGAGGAGCAGGAGGGCGCGCCCGTCGAGGCGGTGAGCGAGATCCGGCGGCGCGTGATCGAGGAGGCGGCGCCGCTCGGCGCGGTCTCGCGGCAGTACCGCGAGGTGGTGTTCCCGCTCGACGACGACGCCCGCAAGGAGAAGGACCAGGGCGCGCTGCGGGCGGCGGCGCGGCGGCTGCGCGAGATCCTCGGCGAGACGAAGGCGGTGCCGCGGCGCCTGGCGACCGAGACGCTGACCGCGCTCGACGCGCTCCTCGAGGAGCTGGGCGACGGGGAGTCGAAGGCGGCGTGAACTTCTACGCGCGGCTCGCGGCGCGCTTCCCCAGTCGGGCCCTGGAGCAGCCCGCTTTGGCGGGCTTGGCCCAAAACGGCGGCGCGCCCTGCATCGAGACCGGCGATGGGCGCCGGATCACCTACGGCGATCTCGACGCGGCGACGGCGCGGATGGCGCGGCTCCTCGTCGAGCTGGGCGCCGGGCCCGGGGCGCGCGTGGTCGCCCACGTCGACAAGTCGCCCGAGGCGCTCTTCCTCTACCTCGCCACGCTGCGCGCCGGGTGCGCCTTCGTGCCGCTCAACGTCGCCTACCAGGCCGCCGAGCTTTCGCACTTCCTCGACGACGCCGCGCCGGCGATCGTCGTCTGCGCGCTGCGCAACGAGGCGTGGCTCGCGCCGCTCGCCGAGCGCGTCGGCGCACGCGTGCTCACGCTCGAGGCGGACGGAGCGGGATCACTGACCGACGGCGCCGCGTCGTCGAGCGCCGATTTTCCGACCGTCGGGCGCGCGGCCTCCGACCTCGCGGCGATCGTCTACACCTCGGGGACGACCGGGCGCAGCAAGGGCGCGATGCTGACGCACGGCAACCTCGCCGCGAACGCCGAGGTGCTCCACGCCGCGTGGCGCTGGCGACCCGGCGACGTGCTGCTCCACGCGCTGCCGATCTTCCACGTGCACGGGCTGTTCGTCGCCTGCCACGGGGCGCTCTGGAACGGCGGCGCGATGCTCTGGCTGCCGCGCCTCGACGTCGACGAACTGCTGCGCCTGCTGCCGCGGGCGACGGTGATGATGGGCGTGCCGACGCACTACGCGCGGCTGCTCGCCGACCCGCGCCTGGACCGCGCCCGCTGCGCCGGCGTGCGCCTGTTCATCTCCGGTTCGGCGCCGCTGTCCGTCGAGACGTTCGAGGAGTTCCGCGGCCGCACCGGCCACGCCATCCTCGAGCGCTACGGGATGAGCGAGACGCTGATGATCACCTCGAACCCGTGCGACGGCGAGCGTGTCGCGGGCACCGTCGGGCGCGCGCTGCCCGGCACGGCGGTGCGCGTGGTCGACGAGCGCGGCGCCCCCTGCCCCGCCGGCGCCATCGGCGGCATCGAGGTGCGTGGCCCGAGCGTGTTCGGCGGCTACTGGCGAATGCCCGAGAAGACGCGCGAGGAGTTCACCGCCGACGGCTGGTTCAAGACCGGCGACGTCGGGCGCCTCGGCGGCGCGGGCCTCTCCGACGACGTGCTCACGATCGTCGGGCGCGCGAAGGACGTGATCATCACCGGCGGCTTCAACGTCTACCCGAAGGAGGTCGAGGGATTCCTCGACCAGCTCGACGGCGTCCTCGAGAGCGCGGTGGTCGGCGTCCCCGATGCCGAGTTCGGCGAGCGGGTGGTGGCGGCGGTGGTGCCGCGCGGCGGCGCCGCGCTCGACGAGGCGGCGCTCATCGCGGCGCTGCGAACGCGGATCGCGCACTTCAAGGTGCCGCGCCGGATCGCCCTCGTCGCAGAGCTGCCGCGGAACGCGATGGGGAAGGTGCAGAAGAACCTGCTGCGCGAGCGGCTTCGACGGGAGCCGGAGCGGGAGTGACCGTTCGATTCACGGGCAGCGGGCGGGGAGGACGCTGACCGAACCGCCTTGATTGGCAGTGACGATATCGAGGCTGCCGTCGCCGTCGAGGTCCCCGAGCGCCAGCGCGACCGGCGACTGCCCGGTCGGAAAGTCGCTCCTTTGCGAGATCCCGCCGCCTCCCTGACTCAGGAACACGCTGACCGAGTTGGCGACGGAGTCGGATACGGCCCAGTCGGCCCTCCTGTCGCCGTTGAGGTCACGACGAGGTCCGGCCAGCCGTCGCCGTCGAGGTCGCCGAGCGCCAGCCCGACGGGATCCCTGCAGGTGGCGGCGCTGAGCGGGTCGCCGAACGCGCCGCTGCCCTGACCGGGAAACACGCTCAATGAATTGCTGGTTCGGATGGTGATCGCGAGATCGAGGTGGCCGTCGCCGTCGAGGTCGCCGACGGCGACGACGGCGACGACGGACGGATCGGGAGCGGCGGAGAGGCTCATGCCCCGGTCGTAGAGTTCGCCGCCGCAATGCGGGACGCAGCGCAGCGCGCCGCAAACGCCGCTCCCGCAATCGGCGCTGGCCACGCAGGATTGGCCATCGCGGCACCTGGCCGGGCAGCCCCCGCCACAATCGACGTCCGCCTCGCCGTCGTTCTCGATCCCATCGACGCATGACGCGACGGGGCCGGAATCGGGGGGCATTCCCCCGTCGCCGACCTGCGCGGCGCCCGGCCGGCAAAACGAGCACGGACTCCCCGACACGCAGGCGAGGCCGTCCCCGCAGGATCTTGGGCCCGCGCACATCGGGCGGCAGACATCGTAGACCGCATCGCAGGCCGTTCCGGGAGGGCATTGGAATTGGAAGGTATTCCCGCATTGGTTCTGCCCCGGGTGTCCCCCGGGCTGGTTGGACTCGCACGTCGGGCGGCAGAAGCCGTCGATGTCGCAGACCTCGCTCGTCCCGTTATTGTTATTGTTACTGGATTGGCATTCGCAGGGCGCGCCGGGAGCGCATTTCCCTGGATTGGTGCAGGGGATGCGGCAGACGTTCTCGAAGCGGACGCATTGCTGCCCCGGCGGGCAGGTGCCGACGCTGCTGCACGGCGCGCCGTCGCGGTAGTCGTTGTTGCAGACGCACAGTCCGACCCCGAGAGCCGCGAGCAGCGCCCCCGCGATCGCGCGCCGCCCCACACGCGTCGACCTCAAAAGACACCTCCCGCGGCGAGCCCGGCGAGCTGGGGAGAAACGAGCGGGAGGAGTCGAACCGAGGCGGGCGCCCGCGCCTCGGCCTCGGCGTTGGCGCGCTGCCTCGTCCCGATGCCGTGCAGGATGCCGCCGAGGATCAGGGTGCCGATCCCGGCCACGGGGAGCGCGAGCATCGCCGTCCGGCTCGTGTCGCGATCGCGCACCGACTGGTCGAGCGACGTGGACCACGGGTCGCCGCTCGAACCGTTGCTCAGCGAGTCGTTGAACTGCGAGATCTTGTTGTCGGCCTTGAGGAAGGTGCCAAACGGCAGGGCGGTCGCGATGATCGCGAGCGCGCCGGCCACCATGACGATGGCGCCGGCGATGCGGAGCGCGTGCCCCTTGCGGCCCGCCTCCGCGACGCGCCGTCGGAGCGCCTCCTCCTCGGCCAGCTTCTTCCGCTGCTCCGCATCCACCAGCTCCGCGGCCATCCGCTTGAGGCGGGCGTCGTCGTCGCGAGCAGCCTTGGCGCGCGCCTCCTCCGCCGCGCGGACGGCCGCCTCGTCGGGCGGCGGGGGCGGCGTGACCGGCGGCGCCTCGCTCGCCTTCTTCGCGCGGGCGGCCTCCTCCTCGGCGACGCGGCCCTGGAGGACGCCGATCCGTTCGCGCACGCTCGGCCCATCGTCGGCGTCGGGCCGGCCCGCGAGGTAGCGCTGGTAGGCGTCGATCGCCTCGCCGAAGCGCTCCAGGCGGTCGAGGCAGCGCCCGATGTTGTAGTCGAAGGCGGGCGAGGGCCGCACCCGCCGCGCCGCCTCGAACTCGGCGAGCGCCTCGGCGTAGTGCCCGCCGCCATAGGCCTCCGTCCCCGCGTCGAAGTGGCGACGGGCGATCTCGGTGTCGGGATCCTCGTCGGCGCGGGAGACGGCGAACGGGAACGAAGTCACGAGCAGTGACGCGCCACACACAACACACACGAGGAAAAGCGATCCTCCACCGCCCGACCGGATGCGTCTCTGGTCCACCAAGGAACCTCCTGCGCGAGACTAGCCGCCCCTCACCGACGGGATCAAGGAATCGCTGACGGTCTCGCTCTCGGGGCGGCGGGCGGTGGAGCGATCTGCTAGTCTCGCCGCCCTCATGGGTGCTCTCAAGGGATCGATCGCCGTCCGTCGCTACGTCGTGCTCGACCCGCTGCCGCAGGACCCGCGCAAGCGGCTCGAAAAGGGGCTGCGCGCGCACTGCTTCATGCCGCTCGACCCGATGCAGGAGCTGGATCGCGCCGCCGGCTGGGTCTCGATCCTCGACGGTGAGGCCGCCGCCCTCGCGCCCGAGAAGCTGTTCTTCGTCGCCTCGGGCGGCGAGCACCTGCGGGTCACGCTGCGCAGCGACGTGCTCAAGCCTCCGGCCGCCGAGGTGCGACGGCAGGCGGCGGTGCGCGCGGCGGAGAAGGAGGCCACCGAGGGGCGCCCGCTCTCGCGGCGCGAGCAGCGCGAGCTCAAGGAGGAGGTGACGCGCGCGCTCCGCCAGCGCGCCTTCCCGCGCGTCAAGCTGGTGGACGTGGTGTGGGACCTCGACGGCGGGCGCGTCTGGCTGTGGTCGCAGACGAAGGCGGGCAACGAGCTGTTCCTCGACCTGTTCGCCAAGTCGTTCGGGCTGCGCATCGAGCCCGAGGGGCCGGGACGCTGGGCACGCGGGATGGTCGACGACAAGGCGCTCGCGAAGCTCGAGCCGACGGAGGAGCTGTTCGCGGGCTTCGAGGGCGTGCGCCCGCTCGGCGCGGCGCCCACCGAGGACGAAGAGGAGGCGATCTGATGGCCAGCCGCAAGACCGCGCCGAAGTCGCGGCGCAAAGAGCCGACGCTGCGGGACGAGATCGAAGCCTCGGGCGAGACGCCCGTCGACGAGCGCGCCGAGGCGGAGCGGGCCGAGCGCGAGGACTTCGCCTACCTCGGGCGCGAGTTCCTCACCTGGCTCGTCTACCACGTCGACGTCGAGGGCGGCGCCTTCGAGGGCGCGGGCGACGTGGCGGCGTTTTCCGTCGGCTTCGGCGGCCGCGTCACGCTGCGCTCGCCGGGGGGCATGGTCACCGACGTGACGATGAAGGGGCCGGCGCCGTCGCTCTCGGCCGACCTGCGCTACGCGCTCGCCGGCGGCCTCGCGGTGAAGGAGGCCGACCTGCGCCTCGAGCAGGGCGAGCGCGCCTACACCTTCGGGCTGGCGGCGGAGCACTTCGATCTGAAGCGCGTCAAGCTCCCGGCGCTGCTCACCGAGGAGGACGACGACCGCGCCGACGAGCGCCTCGCCCTGCTGGGCGCGCTCGACGCCGCGCTGCGCGTGGCCTACGGCCGGTTCCTCGCGCTCCGCGCGAAGCCGGTGTGGAAGCGGGGCGTGGTGCCGGCGATGCGCGCGTGGCTCGCCGAAGGGACGCGCGGCGACGGCGCGACGTAGCGACGCTCCACGGTCGGTCGAGCTACCGCCGTCGCGGGCGGGCGCGCTCGCCCCTGCCCTCGCGCAGCACCTGCTCGTACCAGTCGCGCGCCGTCAGCGTCCCCTCGCCGAGGCGCGTCGCCGACACGAGGAATGGGACGTGGAAGTCCGCGTCGAGGCCGCTCTCGAAGCCGGTGATCGCCCACTCGCCCTCGAGCGGGTGGCCCTTCTCGGCGATCTGCGCCAGCCCGCCGCGGTGCGCCTCAACCAGCACGCGCGCGAGGAAGAACCCGATCTGCGCGGCGATCTCCTCGTCGAGCGGCCGCTCCTGCGCGGCGAGCCACTCGTCGAGCGCGGCCAGCGATGCGGGCGAAAACGCGGTCCGTCCCGCGAGGCCCAGCTCGTCGGCGAGGTCCTCGCTCCCCTCGTGGAGGAGGTCCCACATCTGCTCCGGGTCCGTCGTCATGCGCGCAGTATGGCAGCGCCGGGCGCGGGCACGAAATCCCGTCGGACAGCGCGCGTCGACCGCGTTGACACCGACGGCGCGGTTCCCTATCGTCCCGCGCGCCATGCCCGCCCCCGACGCCCGCTCGCCGGCCCTCGGTCGCCTCGTCGAGGCGGCCCGCCGACTGCCGGGCGACAAGCGCTGCGAGCCGCGCCGCTGGCCGGTGCGAATGGAGCCCGAGCGCGACGGCGCGCCCGAGCAGGCGTGCGGGCCGGCGGCGCTCCCGGACCCGCTCGCCCTCCGCCGCGGCGTCGGCGCGCTCCTCGACGAGCTCGGACGGCGGCTCGAGCCGGCGCTCCTCGAGGCGCTCGACCGCGCGGCCTCGGCCTGGGACCAGGTGGACGCGCTGACGGTGCTCGATCGGCCGCTCGCGGCGACGGCGGCCGGGTTGCGCCGCGACGCCGAGGCGCTGCGCGCGTCGGGTGATCCCGCGGCGTCGGCGATCGGGCTTTTGGCGCTGCTCACCGTCGGCGCGGCGGTCGATCTGGTGGCGCTCCTCGAGCGGCGGCTGGCGACGCTGGTGCGCCTGCGCCTGCGCGGCGGCGATCGCGACCTCCTGCCCGACGGCCGCCCGTTCCTCGATCTTCCGGCGGCGCTCCGCGAGGCGGCGCGGGGGTGGGCGTGACGCGGCTGCGCTGGCTGCTCGGCGGCGCGATCGTCGCGCTCTCCCTCGTCGTCGGCGTGCGGGCGCTCGTCACGTACCTCGGCCACGGACTGTGGGTCGCCTCCTCGGCGGTGGCGGTGCTGTGCACGATCGCCGTGGGCGGCTTCGTCCAGCTCGGGCTGGCGCGGCGGCGCGTCGCCCGCGAGTTGGCCGGGCTGGCGACGGAGCCGCCGCAGGGCGCGCTCCTCGACGCGCGCCGCACGCACCTCGAGGCGATCCGCGCCTCGGGCGGCGCCCCCGAGCGCGAGGCGCTCGCCGCCGCGACGGCCGCCGAGGAGACGGGGCGCGCCTACCTCGGGCGCTACTTCGTCGCCGTCACCGTGCTGGTCGGCCTCGTCGGCACCTTCGCCGGGCTGATGGAGACGCTGCGCGGGGTGGCGCCGCTGCTCTCCGACGACGCCTCCTCGACGCTGCGACTGCTCGCGGCGCCGCTCGGCGGCCTGGAGGTGACCTTCGGCGCGAGCATCGTCGGCGTGCTGGTGACCCTGGCGCTGGCGCTGGTGCAGGGCGACCTCGTGCTGGCCGAGGAGCTGGCGCTCGCGCGGCTCGAGGAGCGCACCATGCACCTCCTGATCCCGTCGCTGTGGCCGCCCTCCGAGGGCGCCGGCGAACGGGCGGTGCGCGAGCTGTCGGCGCTGCGCCTCGAGCTGCGCGAGTCGCTCGAGCGCTCGATGCGGGGCGTGGGCGAGCGCGTCGCGGCCGCGTCGGGGCGCGAGCTTTCGCGCGTGGCGCGCGAGGTGGAGCGGCTGCTCGACGCCTCGGCGGCCAAGAGCGCGGCCTCGGTGGAGGCGGGCCTCCGCGGCGCCGTCGACGAGGCGCGCGCGCTGCTGGCCCCGCTGGTGGCGGACGGCGCGGCACGCCTTCACGAGCTGCGCGACGGGATCGCCGCCGCCGCCACGAATGCGGGCGAGGCGATCGCGGGAGCGGCCGCGCGCTCGACGGCCGCGCTCTCGACGACCGCGGAGCGCGCGAGCGACG
>JAJXSP010000346.1 GCA_021784515.1 Myxococcales bacterium
TCCTTCTTCTCTGACGCCGTTCCTGCTACGCCTGCGTCAAGCGCGTGTTGTCTCGGTTCGACTTGCCAAGATTGCACTTCGCACAGAGGGTTTGTAGGTTGGCAACTTCGTCCGTGCCGCCCTTCGATCGGGGCAAGATGTGATCGACGTGCAGCACGACGCCGTCTTTCGGCCCCGATCGACGACATCCGCAACAGGTGAAGTTGTCCCTGGCCAGAATTTGATACCATTTTCCGTCTCGAATCATCCGATAACTGTCAAGTTCCGGCAGCACCGGAGAACCGTCGTCTCCGGCGGGAAGTGCGGAAGGCTCTGCCGCGGTTCTGACGCTCTTCTCCTCCTCGTCCGGGCCCGGTCCCACTTCTTGGTCCGTAGGTTCCTCAGCGTTGGCCTTGAGGGCCTCGATCAACTCCGGCAGACGACTGTTTTCTCCGCGGGCCAGGCGAGCACCAGTGTCGAGAAGGGAATAGAGCGCCACGAAGGGAAAGCTCAGGAGCCCCAGCCAAGCAGACTCGGACACGGGGAAGTGGATCAAAGGAGACGTCCACTGGCACGGCCCCAGAAGCGAACCTCGCAGGGGGATCCACGAACCAGCCACGTCGGCGGCGATGCGCGTCATCTCCATCAACGCGCCGATCGAGTCCCAGCACTCCTCGACCGCAGCCTCGAACCGCTCGCGAAAGGCTTGGTCGACTGCGTAATAATACGGGCGAAAGACGATTTGAAGCGCCCCCTCCGAGTTGACTACGATAAGAAGGTACGAAGGACTGTACTTGAAGGCCGTGCCATCGTCATGAAGGACGTGCAGGGGCACGTCCCCTCTGCCCGGCGTGAGCCCGATGTAGACCTCGCCTAAATCTTTGACCCGAACCGCATCTTTCCGGTGGGCGGGGCGATAAGCGACAGTCATGTGCTCGTAGGGGTCGATCCCGTAGGCGGTTCGCACGCCTTCGGCGAAGAGGCGCAAGAGTCGCTCCAAGCGGGGGAAGAAGTAATTCTGCAGGACGTTGAGACGTGTCTTGAGGTCCGGAATGCGGAAGATTTCAGCGTCAATTGCCTCGAACGCGATCTCGTCAGGGTCTGCGCTGGCCGCGGTGGGAATCATGTTCACCTCGTCGATGGCTGTCTGTGGAAACCGTGGGCACTCAGTGTGGATCCGTTCCGGTCTGCCCAACAGCGCATTCAGGCCGACAACAATCCCGTGATCCGCCGCGTAGCCACGTAATCCGGTCGTTTCGGCCCGTGCGTATTCCCGTTTCCCGGGGTGCTACGCTGCCCGCTCGCCACGCGCCCGGGCCGCGGCGCGTGACTGCCAGAATCGTCGCATCCCGGGCAAATCGCCCGCCCCGGCGCCGCCGCGTATTCCGGTAATCCGAATGTTTCGCCCCGCGCGTAGCCCCGCAGCCCGGGGCGTTCGACCGCTCGCCCTGCATGGGCAGGATGGTCGGGAGGCGGTTGCACGAAGTCAAGCAAGATCCCGCTCGTCCCGTGGCGCGAACGCTGCGGTCGCCACTGCGCCGGGCGCTCCTCGTCGAGGGCGCGCGGGCCGCGCGAGGGCAGCCCGGTGCGGGTCGCCATGCGGTGTCCGCCGGCCGGAGGGCGCCCATTGGCCACGGTGCAGCACCCGATCGCCATGGTGCAGCACCCGATCGCCATGGTGCAGCACCCGATCGCCATGGTGCAGCACCCGATCGCCATGGTGCAGCACCCGATCGCCATGGTGCAGCACCCGATCGCCATGGTGCAGCACTCCGCGGCTATGGCGCGCCCGTTCCCGTTCCCGTTCCCGTTCCCGTTCCCGTTCCCGTTCCCGTTCCCGTTCCCGTTCCCGTTGCCGTTGCCGTTGCCGTTGCCGTTCCCCTTTCCCTCCCCTCCCGTCCGAGCCCCACGTCGCCTCTTCCCATTGCCGCCCCCCTCCCGTCCACGCTCCCATCCCCCGCCCCCGAACCTTGATCCCCGCACCCCGCTCTGTTACAGAACCCGCCCATGTCCAGCGACGTCCGCGTGCGGATCGCGCCCAGCCCGACGGGAGACCCCCACGTCGGCACGGCCTACATCGCCCTCTTCAACTACGTCTTCGCCCGGCGCAACGGCGGCAAGTTCCTGCTGCGCATCGAGGACACCGACCGCACGCGCTCGTCGCTCGACTCCGAGGCCGCGATCCTGCGCGCGCTGCGCTGGGTGGGCCTGCAATGGGACGAGGGGCCCGACATCGGCGGGCCGTATGCGCCCTACCGCCAGTCGGAGCGCACCGACCTGTACCGCAGCGCGATCGCCGACCTGATCGCCCGCGGCGCGGCCTATCCCTGCTTCTGCACCGAGGAGCGGCTCGACAAGCTCAAGGCGGAGCAGCGCGCGGCGAAGGTGCCGAACCCGGGCTACGACCGCTTCTGCCGCACCATCGCCCCCGACGACGCCAAGGCGCGCATCGCCGCCGGCGAGAAGCACGTGGTCCGCCTCGCGATGCCGCGCGACGGCTTCACCCGCTTCCACGACGGGCTGCGCGGCGAGGTGGAGATCCACAACTCCACCATCGACGACCAGGTGCTCCTCAAGTCCGACGGCTTCCCCACCTATCACCTCGCCAACGTGGTGGACGACCACCACATGAAGATCTCGCACGTGATCCGCGGCGAGGAGTGGATCTCGTCGACGCCGAAGCACATCCAGCTCTACAAGGCGTTCGGCTGGGAGCCGCCGAAGTTCATCCACATGTCGCTCCTGCGCAACCCCGACAAGTCGAAGCTGTCGAAGCGCAAGAACCCGGTCTCGATCGACTTCTACCGCGACGCGGGCTTCCTGCCCGAGGCGCTGCTCAACTTCCTCGGCAACATGGGCTTCTCCCTCGGCGACAACCGCGAGAAGTTCACCGTCCCCGAGATGATCGAGGGCTTCGACTGGTCCAAGGTGTCGGCGACGGGCCCGGTGTTCGACCTCGCCAAGCTCACCGACCTCAACGGCCAGTACATCCGCGCGATGACGCCCGAGCAGCTCCTTTCGCGCCTGCGCGAGTGGCGCCTCTCCGACGAGTTCCTGCGCCGCGTGATGCCGCTCTTGCACCAGCGCATCGAGCGGCTCGATCAGTTCGTCCCGGCCGCCGACTTCTTCTTCACCGGCGACCTGACGGCGCCGCCCGCGGCCGCCGCGCTGATCCCGAAGGGGCGCGACGCCGACGCCACGGCGAAGGCGCTGGCCGAGCTGGTCGAGGCGCTCGACGCCGTGCGGCCGTGGTCGAAAGAGACGCTCGAGCCGGCGTGCCGCACCTTCACCGAGGCGCGCGGCTGGAAGACGAAGGAGCTGTTCATGGCGTTGCGCGTGGCGGTCACCGGCCGCACCGCCTCGCCGCCGCTCTTCGACACCATGGAGGTGATCGGCAAGGACCTCTGCCGACGCCGCCTCCGCAGCGCCGCCGAGATCCTGCGCGCCGCCCCCCGGCCGTGAGCGGTCGGTCCGCCCCCGCCGTCGCGGCGCCTCCACCGTCGGACAACGTCGTCGCGCGGCTCTTCCGCACGCTCTTCCTGCAGCACTGGGAGGCGATCAACGCCGAGGGAGCCGCGGAGCGCGCCGCGCTCGGGGGCCGCTTCGATCCGCGCCCGCTGTGGGTGCTGATCGTCGCGTCGCTGGTGCTGGTGTTCGAGGAGTATTACGGCGACCGGCCGACCTTCGACGTCGTGTTCCCCCACGCGCCCGCCGAGTGGTCGCTCCTCGGCGAGTTCGCCTGGTGGACGGGCTCGAAGGTCGTCGGCTACCTCGTCGTGCCGGCGCTGCTCCTGAAGGCGATGGGCTGGCGGTTGGCCGACGTCGGGCTGCGGGTCGAAGGGGTCGGCAAGCACCTGTGGATCTACGTCGCGCTGTTCGCCGCGATCCTTCCGGTGATCGTCATCGCCAGCTACACGAAGCCGTTCCAGCACACCTACCCCTTCTACAAGATGTGCTCGCGGAGCTGGATCGACTTCCTGGCGTGGGAGGCGATGTACGGCCTCTCGTTCCTGGCGCTCGAGTTCTTCTTCCGCGGCTTCCTGCTGTTCGTCCTCCGTCGGACGATGGGCGCCTACGCGATCTTCGTGATGATCGTCCCCTACTGCATGATCCACTTCCACAAGCCGGTGCAGGAGGTGACGGGGGCGATCTTCGCCGGCATCATCCTCGGGACGCTGGCGATGCGGACACGCTCGATCTGGTGCGGCGTGCTCATCCACGTGTCGGTGGCGTGGACGATGGACTGGCTGGCGCTCGCCCACACGACCGGCTTTCCGGGCAGCGGCCGCTTCGTCGGGGGCTGATTACTTCCTGCCGGGGAGGCGGGTCACCTTCGCGGCCGCCTTGGGCGCTCGCTCCTGCGCGGCCAGCTGCTCCACCTTCTTCGCCAGCTCGTCCACGCGCGCCGCCAGCTCGCGCAGCTCGTCGCCGCCCGGCACGTCGAGGCTGCGGCGCACCGAGCCCGCCGCGCGGACCCACGCCCCCTTGAGCTGCGCCGGGATCGCCTCCACCTCGGCGCGCGTCCGCCGCTCGAGGTCGCCGACGCGGCGCTCGAGGGCGAGCAGCTGGTCGCGCGTGCTGGTCCAGGTGCCGCGGACGCGGTCGGCCAGCGCGAGCGTGGTAGGGGCGGTCAGGATCGCGGTTTGTTCCATGGGAAGCCTCCGTATCGGGTTATGACGCAGCGCGTCGCCCCCATTTGTTGCGCACTCGCGCGGGCCCTGTCAAGAGAGGCGGCGAGGCCTCGCGCGGCGCGGGTTCGGAGGGTCGATCCCCGTCGGTGGCGACAAACATTTACACCAAATTACAAGTTGATGACAATTGACCGAGGGCTCGGGGGGTAGAAGAGCGCAGTCCGGGCCGACGTGCCGGAGATCTGACTGCGCCATGACTCTCGAAAAAGTCCTCATCGCGTCGTACCTGACGGTCCTGCTGACCCTCGCGCTGTACGGCTTCCACCGTTCGACGCTGGTCTACCTCTACTACCGCTACAAACGGAACCGCCCGACGCCCAAGTCGCACTTCGAGGAGCTGCCGTGGGTGACGGTGCAGCTCCCGCTGTTCAACGAGATGTACGTCGCGCCGCGCCTGCTCGACGCGGTGGCGAAGCTCGACTGGCCGCGCGACCGGTTGGAGATCCAGGTCCTCGACGACTCCACCGACGAGACGCAGGAGCTGTGCAAGGCCAAGGTGGCGGAGCTGGCGGCGACCGGGCTCGACATCCAGTACATCCACCGCACCGACCGCACCGGATTCAAGGCTGGCGCGCTCGAAAACGGGCTGCGCACCTCGAAGGGCGAGTTCGTCCTCGTCTTCGACGCCGACTTCCTGCCCAACCCGACCGTCCTTCACGACACCGTCCACTTCTTCACCGACGACAAGGTCGGCATGGTGCAGGTGCGCTGGGGCCACGTGAACCGCGACTACTCGCAGCTCACGCAGGTGCAGGCGCTGATGCTCGACGGGCACTTCGTGATCGAGCACACCGCGCGCAACCGCTCGGGGCGCTTCTTCAACTTCAACGGCACCGCCGGCATCTGGCGGCGCTGCGCGATCGACGACGCGGGCGGCTGGTCGCACGACACGCTCACCGAGGACATGGACCTCTCGTACCGCGCCCAGCTCAAGGGGTGGCGGTTCGTGTACCTGCCCGACGTGGTGAGCGACGCCGAGCTGCCCGTCGAGATGAACTCGTTCAAGTCGCAGCAGTTCCGGTGGGCGAAGGGGTCGATCCAGGTGGCGAAGAAGCTGCTGCCGACGATCATGCGCAGCGACGTCTCGTGGAGCGTGAAGAGCGAGGCGTTCTTCCACCTCACGAACAACTTCGCCTACCCGCTCCTGTTGCTGCTCTCGATCCTGCTGCTGCCGAACCTCCTCGTGCGCACCCGCCACGGCTGGCGCGAGGTGCTGATCATCGACCTGCCGCTCTTCTTCGGCACGACGCTGTCGATCGCGAGCTTCTACATCACCTCGCAGCGGGAGATCGATCGCGACGGGTGGCAGCGTACGCTCAAGCGGCTGCCGCTCGTGATGTCGCTCGGCATCGGGCTGTGCATCAACCAGACGCGCGCCGTCGTCGAGGCGGTGTTCGGGCGCAGCTCGGGCGAGTTCGTGCGCACGCCGAAGCACGGCGTGAGGAAGCGCTTCGAGGTGTGGAGCGCGAAGAAGTACCGCGCGTCGAAGACGATCATCCCGCTCGTCGAGGTGTTCTTCGCCCTCTACTTCGCCCTCGCGCTGGTGCTCGCCGCCGTCGGCGGGCACTGGGTGTCGATGCCCTTCCTCGCGCTGTTCTGCCTCGGCTTCGCCTACGTCGGCGTCCTCTCCCTGCACCAGTCCCGCTAGCTACCCCTTCAGCGCCGGAAGCGTCACCGAGAAGCGCGCGCCGCCCTCGCGCGAGCGCTCGGCCTCGATCCGTCCCCCCAGCTCCTCGACGATGCGGCGCGAGATCGCCAGCCCGAGCCCCGTGCCCATCTTCTCCTTCGTCGTGAAGAACGGGTCGAAGATCCGCGCCGCCACCTCGGGCGGGATGCCGGGGCCGTTGTCCTCCACCTCGAGCCGCACCGCGCCGGGCGGCTGGACGAGGCGGACGCGCACCAGGTTCTCCGCGCGCGGCCGATCGGGCAGCGCCTCGAGCGCGTTGACGACGAGGTTCAGCACCACCTGGCCGAGCCGCGTCCGCGAGCCGCGCACCATCGGCACCGGCCGCGTGTCCAGCTCGAGCTGGGAGCGCTTGCGCAGCTCGCCTTGCACCCCGCGCAGGGTCAGCTGCACCAC
>JAJXSP010000347.1 GCA_021784515.1 Myxococcales bacterium
TTCCGATCGGCGGACGCCGCCGGAGGGCCTGATGTCACGCGAAGAACGGCCGCGCCGGCGCCCAACTCTTTTGTTGACCATGGGGCCTCCGTTCACTATAGAAGTGCCTCGTCGTCGGCCGGCCACACGCGCCGGCGACCGACCGTCGTCGAAGGCTCACCAAGGAGACTGCGAACATGGCCACGATGATCACCGAGGAGTGCATCAACTGCGGGGCGTGCGAGCCGGAGTGCCCCAACGAGGCGATCTCCGAGGGCGAAGACATCTACGTGATCGACCCGAACCTCTGCACCGAGTGCGTCGGGTTCCACGACTACGAGGCGTGCCAGGCGGTGTGCCCCGTCGAGTGCTGCATCCCCGACCCGAACAACTCGGAGACGGAGGAGGTCCTCCTCGACCGCGTGCGCAAGATCCACGCGGACAAGGATTTCCCGGCGCTGGGCGAGCTGCCCGCGAACCTCTCGCGCTTCCGCAAGTAGCCCTCCGCCCCCTCCCTTCGGCCACCCGCCGCGACGAGGCGCTCGCCTCGGCCGCGACGGGTTCGGCGTGCCTCACGTCATCCCCCCGGACACGGGCCGGACGCCCACGTGGGAGCGCCGCGTGACCACCGACGGCGCGCCCGGCGGGCGACGCGACGGATGGCTCGTCGCCGCGGCCGCGATCGCCGGCCACGTCGGCGTCGGCCTCGCGCGCCACCCGAGCGCGCGGTTCGACAAGTACCCCACCAACGCCGCGCTCCTCGCTGCCGGCAAGGGCGTCTTCCCCTCCGACGGCAGCCCGCTGTACCTGTGGCTCCACCTGCTCGCGGGCGGGCGCTGCCGCGAGGTGGTCCACGGGCTCCAGATCGCCGTCGGGATCGCCGCCGTGCTCGGCGCGTGGCGGCTCGGCGTGCGGCTCGGCGGGCGGGCGGCCGGGCTGATCGCGGGCGTGGTGCTGGCGCTCTCCGCGCCGACGGTGTTCTACGAGGCCGTCCTCGAGCCGGACTCGCTGATCGCGTCGCTCGGGCTGCTGGCGCTCGCCGCCGCGGCGGCGCGACGGCCGGCCACAAGCGGTGTCCTCGTCGGGCTGGCGGCGGCGCTGCGACCGACGGCGCTGCCGCTCGCGCTCCTCCTCGGGGGCTGGCAGCTGGTGTCGCTGCGCGCGCGCCGCGACGCGCTGGTGCTGGTCGGCCTCGCCGTCGCCGTCGCGCTGCTCCCCGCCGCCGCGCTGCGCCTGCGCTTCGGCGGCTCGATGGCGGCGACGATGAGCACCGGGCAGATCCTCCATCAAGGCAACGCGCCCGAGACCCTCGGCTTCCCGTCGTTCGTGCCGCTGACGAAGTCCCTCGAGCGACAGCCGGCGATCGCCGCGATGGCCGACGCGCAGCACGAGACCTATCGGATGGTGGCGCGCGCCGCCGCCGGGCCGCGCCTCTCGGCGGCGGAGTGCGAGCGCTACTGGATCGCGCGCGCGGCCGCCTTCGTCGCGCGCCACCCCGTCGCCTGGCTGCGCATCGTCTACTACAAGAGCGCGCTCCTCTTCGGCCCGATCGAGTTCCCCGACATGGGGCCGGCGATCGCCGAGCTTGGGCGCGCGCCCGCGCCGCTCCTGCCGTCGTGGCTGCTCTACCCGCTCGGCGGGATCGCGCTCCTGCTCACGGCGGCGCTCCGCCCGCCGGCGCGGCTCGCCGCCCTCGCGGCGCTCGCCCTCGCCGCGCCGCTCGTCCTGTTCGCCGTGGACGCGCGCTACCGCATCGTACTGCTCCCGCCGGCGGCGGTGGCGATCGGGGTGGCGG
Source organism: Myxococcales bacterium (assembly GCA_021784515.1). Classification (GTDB taxonomy): domain Bacteria; phylum Myxococcota_A; class Polyangia; order Palsa-1104; family SHYY01; genus SHYY01. The sequence goes on from JAJXSP010000347.1 coordinate 1,775, forward strand.
GCTCGGCGCTCGCCGCGGCGGTGCGGGCGCGCGATCGCGGCGCGGCGGGGCGCGTGGCGATCGCGCTGCTCGTCGCCGTGCCGCTCACGGTCCCTCCGCCGGCACACCGCGCCTCCGCGCGCGTCCTGCGCAAGCAGGTCCAATCCTCGCCGAGCTACGCGATCGCGGTCGCGCTCCGCGCGCGCGGCGAGATGGCCGACGCGACGCGCGCGATGCAGGCCTCGCTCACGCTGCAGCCCAACGGCGCGCGCTTCCTCGATCTCGGAGGCTTCGACTGGGAGTCACCTGCGTTCTGGGCGCCGATCCGCGAGCGCTACGAGCGGCGCCTGGCCCACGCGCCGACCCCCGGGATCGAGTTCGACGCCGGCGTGATCGACGAGCAGGCGGGCCTCCTCGACGAGGCGATCGCCCACTTCCAGCGCGCCGCCGACGCGGGCTACTACGCGCAGGACGAGGAGTCGGGCGAGCCCCTCCACCGCGCCGGACGCCTGCTCCTGCGCCGCCGCCGCTTCGCCGACGCGGCGCGGGCGTTCGACGCGGCCCTCGCCCGACGCCCGGGGGTGATGGTCATCCTCGCCGACGCCGAGGTGGCGGCGCGCGAGGCCGGCGACACCGCTCGCGCCGGCGCGTTGCGCGACGAGCTCGATCACCTCCACGACCCCATCTCGTCGGCGCTCGAGCGATCGCGTGCGCTGCGCTGGTCCGGCGAGGCCGCCGCCGCGCGGCGCGAGCTCGGGCCGGTCCTCGTCGCGCTGCCGAACGCCGCCGATGCGTGGGCCGAGGAGGCGCTCGCCGCCGTCGACGACGGCGACCCGGCGCGCGCCGTCGAGGCCTACGCACGCGCGGTCGAGCTCGCCCCCGACACGGCGTTCCCCGTCGCCACGCTCGACGCGGCCATGCCATCGCGCGGAGCGCCGCTGCCGGCCGGCCTCGCCGCGGAGCATGCCTACCGGCGCGCGCGCCTCGCCGACGCCGCGTGGCTCTACGATCGCGCGCTCGCCGAGCACCCGTCGCTCGCCGAGCGCCGCGCGTGGATGTCCCACCGCGCGATCGCCCGCCTCGCGGCGGCGCGCTGATCGCCGCTACGCCGCCTTCCGCCCCGCGGTCGTCAGGTTCACCGACACCAGCTTGGAGCAGCCCGGCTCCTCCATCGTGATGCCGTAGAGCGTGTCGGCGATCTCCATCGTGCGCTTGTTGTGCGTGATGACGATGAACTGCGAGCGGTCGGTCATCGCGCGGACCATGTCGTTGAAGCGGCCGACGTTCGCCTCGTCGAGTGGCGCGTCCACCTCGTCGAGGAGGCAGAACGGCGACGGCTTGATGAGGAAGATGGCGAAGATCAGGCTGACCGCGGTGAGCGCCTTCTCGCCGCCCGAAAGCAGCTCGACGGTGGTGTTCTTCTTGCCCGGCGGCTGCGCGAAGATCTCGATGCCGCTCTCGAGGACGTCGTCCCGGTTGGTCAGCGTGAGGTGCGCGTGGCCGCCGCGGAACAGGCGCGGGTAGATCTCCTGGAACTTCGCGTTGACCAGGTCGAACACCTCCTGGAAGCGCTTCTTCGAGGTGCGGTTGATCTGCTCGATTGCCTCCTCGAGCTGCCCGAGCGCCCCCTCGAGGTCGGCCTTCTGCGCGACGAGGAAGTTGTACCGCTCCTCGAGCGCCTTGTACTCGTCGATCGCGCCGAGGTTGATCTCGCCCATGCGCTCGATCAGGTCGCGCAGCTCGCGCAGGCGCTTCTCCTCCACCTCGGTCACCGGCGCGCGGAGGTGGTAGTCGCACAGGTGGTCGATCACGCGCACGCGGTAGCGCTCCTCGATCTGCTCCTCGAGGTGCGCGCGCGCCATCTCCACCTCGCGCACCCGCAGCTCCAGCTCCTGCGCGCGCTCGGAGAGCCGCTGAAGCTCGCCGCGCGCCGTCTTCAGCTCGCCTTCGGTCTCGAGGAGGCTCACGCGCCGCTCCTCGTAACCGCCGCGCGCGATGGTCAACTCCTCGGCGGCGCTCCGGCTCTCGTTGACCAGCGCCTCGAGCACGCCGCGCTCCTCGCCGATCGTCGTCCCGAGCTGCGACGCCCGATCCGCGCCCTCGGTGATCGAGCGCTCCAGCCTCCCGCGGCGCGACTCCTGCTCGCGGAGCTGGTGCTCGGTGCGCGTGATCGCCTGGTCGAGCGATCCCAGCTTCTCGCGCGCCTGCGCGGCCATCACCTTCAGCTCGGTGACGCGCGCCGCGGCGCCGTCCACGCGCTCCAGCAGCGACACCGCGACGCGGCCGTGCTCGTCGCGGCGGTCCTCGGCGGACACCAGCCGGTCGCGCGCATCGCGCAGCCCGAGGAGCGTCGCCTCGGACTCCTCGAGCGCCTCGGCGCGCTGCCGGCCCAGATCCTCCGCTTCGCGCGCGAGCGAGTCGCCGCGCGAGGAGAGGCGGGCCAGCTCCTCGCGGTGCCGCGCGAGGTCCTTCTCGTGCGTGAGGATCGCCATCTCGCCCTGGTGGCTGTCCTGGCGGACCGCCTCCAGCATCAACTCGAGCTCCTTGCGCTCCGCTTTCTTCGCCGTGAGCTGCGACACCGCGCGATCGTGCTTTTCCTGGAGCGCCGCCACCACCTCCTCCAGCTCGCGCAGCTCGCGCTTCTGCTGCAGCACGCCCGCGCCTGCCGCGTCGCGCGACCCGCCGGAGACGATCCCGCGCGCGTCGATCAGCTCGCCCTCGACCGTCACGATGGCGCGGCGCTCGCCGGCGCGGTACAGGTCGATCGCCCGCATCAGGTCGTCGACCACCACGACCTCGCCGAGGAGGGCCTTGGCGACCCCGTCGTAGTCCTCGTCGCAGCGCACGAGGTCGATCAGCCGGCCGCGCGTCCCCTCGGCCAGCTCGGACGGCAGCTCGGCCTCGGTCGGCGCCGCCTGCTCCGGGAGGCGCGGGCGCAGCGGGATGAAGCTCGACCGCCCTTCGCGCTTCGCCTTCAGGAACTCGATGCTGTCGACACCGACCTCGTGGCTGTCGACGACCACCGAGCCGAGGTGGCCGCCCAGCGCCGCTTCGACCGCGATCTCGTACTCGGCCGGCGCGCGCAGCACGTCGGCGACCAGCCCGCGAATCCCCCACCGCTCCTCGCGCTGCTTCATGACGGCCCGCGTGCCGCGCTCGAAGCCTTCGTAGCGCGCCGCGATCTCCTCGAGGGAGTGGTGGCGCGACTTCTTCCGGTGCAGCTCGCCGCGCAGCTCGTCGAGGGCGGCCTCCTCGTGGGCGATCTCGTCCTTCAGGTCGGCGAGCCGCCCCTCGTGCACCACCCGCTGCTCGCGGAGGTCGAGCTTGCTCTGCTTCAGCGCCGCGAGCGCCTGGTCGAGCGCCGCGATCTCGATCCGCAGCTCCTCGCCGCGGGTCCCCAGGCGTCCCTCCTCCTCGCGGACGCGCGCGATCCGGAGGTCGAGGTCGGCCACGCGCTTGCCGAGCGAGCGCTCCTGCGACTCGGCGCGCGCGATGTCGGCCTGCGCGCGACCGATCTCCGCCTTGGCGGCGTCGAGGTCGCGCTGCACCCGCGACAGCTGCTCGCGCGCCGCGCGGTGCCCGTCGTCGGCCTCGGCGAGCGCCTCCGTCTGCCCGGACGTCGCCTCGGCCACCGAGCCGCGCTCGACGCGCAGCCCCTCCAGCTCCGCCGTCCCCGCCTCCATTTGCTCGGCCAAAAGCGCGATCTCCGTGCGGGCCTGCTCGGCGCGCTCCTCGAGCTGCCGCTTCTCCTTGCCCGCGTGGTCGATCTCCGCCTCGCCGAGCTTGATCTTGTTGTCCAGCTCGTAGAGGCGCTCCTGCATCTGCGCGATGCGCCGCTCCTCGCCCGCCGCCTCGAGGCGCGCCGCCTCGATGGTGGTCTCGCGCAGCTCGAGGGCGTGGTGCTTCGCGTCGCGCTCCGCCGCCACCTCGCCGAGCGCCTCGCCCGCGACGCGCCCCTCGGCGTGGAGGCCGAGCCAGCGCTGCGCCGCCGACCACAGCTCGATGTCCTTCATCTCGGCCTTGTACTGCTTGTAGCGCTCCGCCTTCTGCGCCTGCCGCCGCAGCGACCCGAGCTGCTTCTCGATCTCCGCGACGACGTCGGACACGCGCAGCAGGTTCTGCCGCGTCGACTCCATCTTCTTCTCGGCGGCCTTGCGCTTGAGCTTGAACTTGGTGATGCCCGCCGCCTCCTCGATCAGGAAGCGCCGGTCCTCGGGCTTCGACGACACGATCATCCCGACCCGCCCCTGCTCGATGATCGAGTAGGCCTTGGCGCCGATGCCGGTGCCGAGGAAGAAGTCGGTGACGTCGCGGAGGCGGCAGGGGGTCTTGTTGATCCAGTACTCGCTCGTGCCGTCGCGGTAGAGCTTGCGGGTGACGGTGATCTCGGAGTAGGCGAGGTACTCGACGGGGACGCGGCCGTCGTTCTCGAAGGTGAGCGAGACCTCGCACATGCTCGAGCCCTTGCGCGAGTCGGAGCCGGCGAAGATGACGTCGTCCATCGCCTTGCCGCGCAGGTGCTTGGCGCTCTGCTCGCCCATGCACCACCGGATGGCGTCGACGATGTTCGACTTGCCGCAGCCGTTGGGCCCGACGACGCCGGTGATGGGGTCGTTGAAGTGGAGCACGGTGCGGTCGCAGAACGACTTGAACCCCGAGATCTCCAGCCGCTTGATGCGCATGTCGTCCTCTGCCTCCAGATCCCGGGTCCGCCCCGCTCGCCGCGAGGAAACCAGCCGACCGCCGGTAACGTATGGTCACGTAGCGCGAGCGATGACCACCCTTAGCAGAGCGCTCCCGTCGAGTAAAGCCAAAATTCTTGACAAGGGGCCGAATCCGTTGTGAGGCGTGTAGATCTCCCCGCGTTCCCGGCGGTTTGCACGAATCGGACAGGGACGCGTCCTTTGTTTCTTCGCCCCACCCACCCCACCAACCGCCCCCCCCCGATCGCTCGCGAAGAAACGAAGGACCGTCCCCCCA
>JAJXSP010000348.1 GCA_021784515.1 Myxococcales bacterium
GTTGAGGTTCGGGGGGGCCTGCACGCCGACCTCCTCGTCGAGGATCAGGCGGGCGAGGGCGACGGCGTGGGCCATTTCCAGGTCGTCGGGCTCGACGGCTTCGGCCATGGGGATCCCGGGCCGCGCCCGGAAGTTCTGCATGATCACCTCCTGCACGTGCCCATGAGCCCGGTGCAGGCGCCGGATCGCGAGCAGGCTCTCCACGCGCTCGACGCTCGTCTCGCCGATGCCGAGGAGGATCCCGGTGGTAAAGGGGATGCGCAGGCGCCCCGCCTCCTCGATCATCGCCAGCCGCCGCGCGGGGCGCTTGTCGGGGGCGCGGTGGTGCGGCATTCCGGGGAGGCACAGGCGAGGGCTCGCGCTCTCCAGCATCAGACCGAGGCTGACGTTGACCGCACGGAGGCGCGCCATCTCGTCGCCGTCGAGGATCCCGGCATTGGTGTGCGGCAACAGGCCGAGATCGAGCGCGAGCTGCCCGGCCGAAACCAGGTAATCGACGGTGCTGGAATGGCCCAATTCCCCGAGCAGTCGGCGATACGAGGGAAAGGCGCTCTCGGGCCGATCGCCGAGGCAGAAGAGGGCCTCGATGCAGCCCGCTTCTCGCCCGCGAGCGAGGCAGTCGGCGACCTCGGAGGGCGCCATCGTCCACTCGCCCTCGTCGCCGGGCGAGCGGCGAAACGAGCAATAGTCGCAGCGGTCGCGGCAGAGGTTGGTGAGCGGCAGGAAGACCTTGGGCGAGAAGGTGACGCGGCGGCCGAAGCGGCGGTCGCGGATGGCGGCTGCGGCCTCCTGGAGCGCGCCCGGCCGGGCGGCCGGGAGGTCGGCGAGCGCGAGCGCGGCCACGTCGGTGAGCGGGCCGGCGGCGGCCGAGGCGAGCGCGTCCTCGGGAGACATGGAGGCGAATGGTACGCGGGGATGGGGCACGGGTCGATCGCTTTCCAGGCGCTTTCCGGGCGCTTTCCCGGCGGCTGGACGTTTTCAGCCGCCCATGCTTGGATGCGCGCCGTGGAAGACAAGCGCACGCGCATCCTGGAGACGGCGATCGAGCTGGCGGAGCGGGGGGGCTTCGAGGCGGTGCGGCTGCGCGACGTGGCGGCGCAGGCGGACGTGGCGCTCGGCACGGTCTACAAGCGATTCCGCAGCAAGGAAGAGATCCTGGTGGCGGCGCTGGATCTCGAGTCCGAAAAGCTCGACAAGCGGATGGCGCTGAAGCCGGCGAAGGGCGACAACGAGGAGGAGCGGGTGCTGTCGTTCTTCGAGACGGCGACGGGCCACCTGTTTCGCCGCCCGAACCTCGCGCGCGCGATCATTCGCGCGATCACGTCGGGCGACGCCGAGCTGACGGCGAAGGTGGCGGGCTTCCACGACCGCATCACGCGCCAGATCGTGACGGCGCTGCGCGGCGAGGAGGGCCAGCCGCTGGCGGAGGCCGGCCCGCAGGCGACCGAGCAGATGCTGGCATTCATCCTCAGCCAGATCTGGTTCGCGGCCCTGGTCGGCTGGATGGGCGGCCTGCACTCGAAGCAATCGGTGATCGAGCAACTTCGGGTCTCGCTGCGGCTGCTGCTCAAGGGAGTCGCCGCGGGGGAGTGATTCGCTCGGCGTGGAATCAGGGTTTGACCTTCCCGAGGTCCTTCAAATCATCCTCTTCGATGGTGTAGCGAACCAACGCCCGCAATAGCTTGTTGCGCTTCACGTTGCCGAGGATGGTCTTCAGATCCTCGTAGACCGTCGGGTCCTTGAGCAGCGCCCCGATGGTGCCTTTTCCCTGCGCCACCTCCTCGCCCACCTGGCGCAGGATGCGCGACAGCTCGGTGAGGTTCTGGACGAGGTTCTTGCGGTCCTCCTCGTAGATGAGCGAATGGAGCAGTCCGCGGCCGGTGCGGATCTCGCCGATCACGCCATTGAGCTCGGCGGCCGCGCGCTGCGCCTCGACGAGCATTCGGCTGCCGTCGTCCTTGAAGATGAGGTCGTGGAGCGTGCCGTCGCCGCGCTCGACCGAGCCGACGAGGTGGTCGACATGGTTGATGGCGGTGCTGGCGTCGTCGGCCACCTGGCGCGCCTCGACGAGGAGGGCGTCGGCCTGCTCCCGCAGCTTGGGGTCGTAGATCAGCGCGTGGAGGAGCCCACTTCCCTTCTCCACCTTTTCGACCAGGTTGGCGGTCGAGCGGGTGAGGCGATTGACGTCGTGGGCCACGTCGTCGGTGAGCACCGCCTGGAGCCGGTCGTCCACGTGCACCGTGAGGGTCCGAACCTCGCCGACGGCGTCCTGCACGGATTCGATGATCTCGGTGAGCCCCTGTGTCTCCTGCGATTTGATGGTGCTGTCGTCGACCAGCGCCTTCTTGTCCGCGCTCCCGACGCTGATGTTGATGATCATGTCGCCGAGCAGTCCCTTCGAGTCGAGGCGGGCGATCGAGTCCTCGCGAATGCGATCGAGGTATTTCGTCTCCACGCCGAGGACGACGAAGACCCGCTTTTCCTTGAGGTCCTTGTCAAAGGCGATGCGCTGCACGATCCCCACGTCCACGCCCGCCAGGCGCACCGGCGCGCCGACGACGAGGCCGTTGGTGTTCTGGAATTCGGCGTGGAGGCGGGCCTTGTGGGAAAAGAGGCTCTGCGAGCGGCCGAGGAGGAACACCGCGGCGACGAGGACGAGCAGCGTCAGGCCGAGGAACAGCCCGACGCGGACGTTGCGGCCGGCCTCGCTCGCGCTCATGGTTGCTGCTCCTCCATCGCCGAGACGAAGTCACGAATGGCGGGCTCCGGGCAGCGGCGGAATTCGGCGGTGGGCAGCACGGCGGCGATCCGCCGCTCGTGCAGCATGGCGAGACGATCGGCCACCATGTAGGCGCTCCCGAGGTCGTGCGTGACGACGATCGACGTGACGTGCAGCCGCTGCTGCACCGAGCGAATCAGCTCGCTGATGCGGCGCGTATTGACCGGATCGAGGCCGGTGGTGGGCTCGTCGTAGAGCACCACCTCCGGGTCGGCGACGATGGCGCGCGCCAGGGCGACGCGCTTGCGCATTCCACCCGAGAGGTCGTCGGGCTTCATCTCGGAGATCCCGGGCAGGCCGACCATCTCCAATCGCTCCTCGACGCGGGCGGCGATCTCCGAATCGCTCATGTGGAAATGCTCGCGGAGCGGGTAGGCGACGTTTTCGGCGACGGTGATCGAGTCGAAGAGCGCGCCTCCCTGGAAAAGCATCGAGATGCGGCGGCGCACCGGCAGGAGCGCGTCCTCGTCGAGGGGCACCACGTCCTGCTTCTCGACGAGGATGGCGCCGTCGTCGGGCTTGAGCAGGCCGATGAGGAGCTTCAACATCACGCTCTTCCCGGTGCCCGACCCGCCGAGGATGCACAGCGTCTCGCCGCGGCGGATGGAGAGCGTGAGGTCCTCGTAGATCCGCTTGGGTCCGAATCGCTTCTTCACGCCGACGAACTCGATGAAGGGATCGCCGTCCTGCGCGCCGGCGATCACAGCCCCAGCTCCAGCAGGATGTTGGTGAGGATGAAGTCGGAGATCAGGGTGATGATCGACGTGATCACCACCGTGCGGGTGGTGGAGCGGCCGACGCCCTCGGTGCCGCCGCGCGTGTTGATGCCCTGGTGGCAGGCGATGAGGGTGATCGAGAAGCCGAAGAAGAAGGTCTTGAGGAGCCCGCCGGAGAGGTCCTCGATGGTGACGGAGTGGATCGTCGACTCGAAGAAGTAGGTCATGTTGACGTCGCTCGAGACGCGCGCGATCACCATCGCGCCGGCGACGCCGAGGACGTTGGCGAGCGCGGTGAGCAGCGGCAGGGCGACCACCCCGGCCACGACGCGCGGCACCACCAGCTTGCGCACCGGGTCGGCGCCCATCGAGCGGATGGCGTCGATCTGCTCGGTGACGCTCATCGAGCCCAGCTCGGCGGCGATGCCGGCGCCGACGCGGCCGCCGACCATCAGCGCGGTCAGCACCGGCCCCAGCTCGCGCACCAGCGACACCGCGACGACGCTGCCGACGTACTCCTTGGCGCCGAACCGGGCGAGCTGCACCGCGAACTGCACCGTCATGACCATGCTCGAGAACACGGCGGTGAGGACGACGACGGCGAGCGATCGGATGCCGATCGCCTCGAGCTGGTAGACCACCTCGCGCGCGGGGAACGGCCGGCGCAGGGCGCGGCGCAGGGTCGCGGCGGCGAGGCGCGTGACGCCGCCCGCGTAGTCGAGGAGCTGGATCACCTGCTCGTGGAGCGCGCCGCCCGCCCCGGCGCCCTCATCGATCACGGGGCGTCCTTCTTCACGCGGCCGAACCCGTCGAGGAAGCGGTCGAAGTCGGGACGGCGTGCGTTGATGGCCGTCGGGCCGGCGATCAGCTGGAGATCGTAGATGCAGCCGTCGCGCTCGAGCACGACGAGGTCGAGCGCGATGGGGACGCCGTCGAGGGTGCCGTCGGCGCGGGTGCGCAGCGCGGCGCGCCCGTCGAGGGTGCCGGCGGAGCGCGACCGCTCGACGCGGTGCTCGACGCCAAAGAGGAGGTGGTTGGTGAGGACGTCCAGCGGGGCGTCGTGATCGGGGCCCTCGCAGGTGGCGGCGGCGGAGATGGTGCCGCCCTGGTCGTGGTGGAAGGCGAGCTGCCCGCCGGTGACGTGGATCCGCCGCCACTGCGACCCGAGCGCGCCGACGCGGTAGGCGATCGCGCCGTCGCGGTAGACGCCGGCCGCGAAGCTGCCGCTTGAGGCGCCGCAGCCGGAGCAGAGGGCGGCGAGGAGGAGCGCGGGCAACCGGCGGCGCGGGGCTCGGGCCGTCGTCGGTGGACCGTCTGGTGCCGCTCGCGGACGCATCACCCTCGAACCTTCGCGCGACTCGCCGCCGTCGGCAAGTCACCTCTCGACGTCACAGCGTCGGGCGCGGCCACGATCGAGGCGCCCTCGCGGCGCCGGCGAGCGAATCTGCAGTCCACCGGGCGCTCCACCGGTGGCCGCCCGGCCCGCGAGCGCGTGATATTGTCGCGGCCCCCGAAAGGAAGGAGGCCCGACGATGAAGACCGTGTTCGCACTCGGAGCGCTGCTCGCACTCGCCACGCCCGCATTCGCCGTGGAGGTCGCCGGCGTCAACCTGCCCGGGGCGGTCACCGTCGACGGGCGGCAGCTCCGGCTCAACGGCGCCGGCATCCGCAAGAAGTTCATCATCAAGGTGTACGTGGGCGGCCTCTACACCGACGCGCCGGCGAAGTCGCTCGAGCAGATCGTCGGCGGCGACCACGCGCGCAGCGTCCACATGGTCTTCCTCCGCTCGGTGGACAAGGAGAAGATCCTCGGCGCGTTCAAGGAGGGCTTCGAGAAGAACACGCCCGACAAGGCGGCGGCGCTGCAGCCCTCGCTCGACAAGATCGCGCCGGTCATCACCGACGTGAAGGAGGGCTCCGAGCTGGTGGTCGACTACGTGCCGGGCAAGGGGACGACGGTGTGGATGAAGGGCGGCGGCTCGGTGACGGTCCCCGGCAAGGACTTCGGCGACGCGCTGCTGCGCAACTGGCTCGGCCCCGAGCCGGCCGACGCCAGCCTCAAGGAGGCGATGCTCGGCGGCTGAGCACTCGCTTCGCTACAGCGTGATCACCTGGTCCACCTTCACCCCTGACAGCGCCTTGTAGAGATCCGGGAAGCACCCGATGGGCACGCCTTCGATGAGCTTGTCGGCGATGTCGCGCTGGTAGCAGCACTGGTCGCACCCCATGAGCAGCATCCCGCTCTTCTTCGACAGCGCGCGCAGGCGCTCGCCCGTCGGGTTGCCGCGTACGAGCAGGTAGTTGTTGTCGACGAAGAAGAACATCCCGACGACGTTCACGCCGTGGCGGCCCTCTTCGAGCTGCGGGACGATCATCTTCTCGAGGATGTAGGAGGCGTTCGGGGTCGAGAACAGGTAGGCGACGTTCATGGCGCGGGCTCCTGGGGGTGCGGCGCTTCGAACGCCGCGCGCACCGCGCGCGCGACGAGGTCCGAGCGATCGAGGTGGATGGGGTGGACGCCGGCGAGGCCGGCGCGCAGCCGCGGCCCGTCGAGCGCGGCGGGATCGTCGCCCGCCTCGAGGAGACGGCACGCCAGCTCGGCATAGGCGATCAGCGACGCGCAGGTGGTCGACTGGAAGCGTGCGCGCGCGACGCGTCGGCCGTCGTCGAGCCACAGCGCGATCCGCACCAGCAGCCGGTCGCCGCCGGAGGCCGCCCCGTAGCGCGTCGCGCCGTCGAGGGCGCCGCCGTGGATCGGATCCGCCACCAACGCGGCGACCGACAGAGGGGGACGGGACCCGGCAAGCATGGCGGGAGAGTATAGGCAGACGCGCGGCGATGGTAATGTCGCCGTCGAGGAGACCCCCGCTTGAAGCTCCCCGGCCCGCCCGCCCGCGTCGCGCTCGTTTGCATCGCGCTGCGCCTCCCCGCGTTCCGCTACGGGCCGATCTCCGACGACGAGGGGATCTACCACGCGATGGGCCGCGTCGTCGCCGCGGGCGGCGTGATGTACCGCGACACCGTCGACCACAAGCCGCCGGGCCTTTGCTACACGTACGCTGCGGCGCTGCGGCTTTCGCGCGCGCTCGGCGGCAGCGAGGTCGGCCTCGGCTGGCACCTCGTCCACCTCGTCGGGCTGCTCGCCGCGCTCGGCACCTGCCTCGCGCTGTGGGGGCTGGCGCGGCGCCTCCTCGCGCCTTCGCTCGCCGTGCTGCCGCC
>JAJXSP010000349.1 GCA_021784515.1 Myxococcales bacterium
CGGCGGCGGCGCTCGCCGAGGAGCTGGCGGCGCGCGAGGCGGCGCTGGCCGAGGGGCTGGCCGCGCTCGAGGCGCTCGGGCGCGCCGACCACACCGTGTGGCGCGTGCCGGCGGCGCCCGTGGATCCGTCGGCGAAGGACGTGGCGCGCTGGCTGTGCAGCGAGGGCGCGGCGTGACCTCCGGACGCGAAGACGCGCGTGCGAGGGAGCCGCTGGTCGTGGTGTGCGCCGGCGGGGGCGGCGTCGGCAAGACCACCACCTCGGCGGCGCTGGCCCTGTCGCTGGCGCGCGCGGGCCGCTCGACGCTCATCGTCACGATCGATCCGGCGCGGCGCCTCGCGGGCGCGATGGGCGTGCCCATCACCGACGAGGTGACGCGCGTCCCGCTCGGGGTCGCCGGCGGCCGGCTCAGCGCTCTCATGCCCGACCCGCGCCGCTCGATGCGGACCTTCATGGACCAGCTCTTCGAGGAGCAGCCGGCGGCGAAGGCGCGCCTCTTCGAGAACCGCCTCTACCGCGTGCTCGCCGACGCCGCCGCCGGGGTCCACGAGCTGGTGGCGATGAACCTGGTGGCGCGCGCCTCGTCGCAGGGCGCGTTCGAGGTGATCGTCATCGACACCGCGCCGTCGCGCCACGCGATCGACTTCGTCACCTACCCGGGCCGGCTGGCGGCGCTGTTCGGTGGGCGCGCGGTGGGTTGGCTCGCGGGGCTGGCGCAGCGGGCGGGCGTCGCGGGCGAGAGCGAGGAGGCGCCGCCGAGCGGCCTCCTCGCGTGGGGCGCCAGCCGCGTCGAGGGGCTCCTCGCCCGCGTCACGGGGCCGAACCTGGTGCGCGACATGGCGAGCCTGTTTGGCGACCTCGGCCTGGTGCGCGAGCGATTCGTGGCGCTCACCCAGCGCGCAGCCGACCTCCTCCTCGGGCCGCGCGCCGCCTACGCGCTCGTCGCCGCGCCGACCGCCGCCGCCCGCGACGACGTGCTCTATCTCGCGGGCCGCCTCGAGAAGCTGGGCCGCCGGGCGCGCGCGCTGGTGCTCAACCGCGCCGACGCCGGGCCGGCCGCGTACACCGACGCGCTCCGGCGGGGCGTGTCCGTCCCCGCGTCGATCCGTGAGGCGGTCGACGTGCTCGAGGAGGAGCGCACGAGTCGCGGGAGCGCCGCGGATGCGCTCTCGGTCGACCTCGGAAAGCGCCTCCCGCGAGTGCCGATCGTGCGGCTGCCGCAGGTCGACGCGATCGCGCCCGAGGCGATCGTGGCCGCGCTGTCGGCGCTGCTGGACGCGCACCTCGCGACGCTGCTGCCGGCGCCTTAGGCGCCTGGCCTCGGACGCGTCAGCCGCCGCGGGGCGGACCGTTCGCCGCCGTTGCGGGCAGGAGCGCTCGCCATCGTCGTCCCGTGGTCGGGTCGAAGCCGGTGAGCCAGCGCGCGGTGCGCGAGCGGACGACCGCCCCGTGCAGCGCCTCGTGCGCCACGAATGCGAGGCAGGCGAAGCTGTGTCCGATGATCAGCGAGAGCGGGGCGGCGACGAGGAGCCCGCCGACGCCGAGGGCGATCGTGGCAATGCCGCCGGCGGCGATGAAGAGATGGAGCGCCAGCCAGCCAAGGCGGGAGGGTGTGGGCGCGAAGGCATCGGCGGGGAGGAGCGGCCGGAGCGTGCGCGCTTAGTCCGAGATTTTCTGGGAGGGCACGCAAAGACGCTGTCACCGTCGCTGTCACGGCTCCATCACGGCTTCATGATTCTTGTCGCGTCGACGATCAGCGCCGCGCGGTGCCGCGCATCCCCATCCACAACCGCCGTCGCGTGGTCTACCATCCTCCGCCGTTGAGGTCGCCCCGACAGCACCCCCTGCCATGTCCGCCGCCACCGTCGGTGACCGCGACGCGCGCACCGCTCCGCACGCGCCTGGGCGCGGCCTTCTCGCCGCGCCGGAACTTGCGCCACCTATGGTCTCCGAATGCCGGGCACCTGCGCGCGATCGACGGCCTGCGCGCGTTGTCGATCCTCTGGGTCGTCCTGTTCCACGCCGGCTGGTACTCGTACCTCAACGTCCCCAAGCGGACCTACTTCGAGCTGCTGCGCTCGCGCTGGATGCTGCCGGTCTGGCGGGGCGACTTCGGCGTCGACATGTTCTTCGTTCTCTCGGGCTTCCTGATCGCCGGGCTCCTGCTCGACGAGCGTGCGCACAATGGGCGCGTCCGCGTGCGCCTCTTCTACCTGCGGCGGCTCATGCGGCTATGGCCGGCGCTCGCCGTCGCCGTGGTCATCGACCTCGTGCTGTTCCACGACCGCCCCGAGATGGCATGGCCGAACCTCCTCTACGTGAGCAACTTCGTCCCGCTCGCGCACACGGTGATGCCGTGGACGTGGTCGCTGGCGATCGAGGAGCAGTTCTACCTCCTCGCGCCCTGGCTCGTCCTGGCGCTGGCGGTGCGGCGCGCGCGCGCGCAGCTCGCCGTCGTCGCCACGGCGGCCGCCGCGCTTTGCTGCGTCGCAGCAGCCGTGGTGGTGAGGGGAGGCTTCCATGCCGACGCCGCCGAGATCGTCATCACCCGATCGCTGGCGCAGTGGGTGCCCGCCTTCGAGCACCTCTACATCAAGCCGTGGATGCGCGCGGGGCCGCTGCTCGCCGGCGTGGGCGCGGCGTTCGTCTATCGGACGCCGGGGGCGCTCGCGGCGATCGCGCGGGCGCGGTGGGCTTCGGCGATCGGCTTCGCGCTCGCGGTGGCGCTCGCCGTGGCGTGCACGCACTGGCCGCTCGTCGCCGGAGCGCCGCGCGCGGTCGAAGTCGCCTACGTCGCGTCGTTCCGCACCCTCTTCGGCGCGGCCGTCGCGGCGGTGGCCCTGCTGTCGCTCTCGGGCCACCCGATCGGGCGCGTGCTCGGCCGCGTGCTCTCGGTCCCCGCGCTGGCGCCGTTCGCGCAGCTCGCCTACTCGGCCTACCTGCTCAACCCGATCGTCGCCACGATGACCCACCGCCTGCTCGTTCCGTACATCAAGCGCGTCGTGTCGCCGATGGTGCTCTACGTGGCGTGCGACGTTCCGCTCACCTTCGCGGCAGCGCTCGCGCTGTACCTGTTCGTTGAGCGACCGTTGATGGAGTTGCGCCCGCGCGTGCCGCGCGAAGCGGGAGTTGGATCAGGTGGGTGGGGCGAGGAGCGACGCGCGTTCGGGGATCAGTAGGGGCCCATCGTCGACATGTCGCCCTCGTCGGGCGGCGCCGGGCAGTTCGCGTCCTGCGAGGTGTAACAGGTGTTGGTGCCGGTATCGCAGCAGCTCACGCCGCCGATGACGGGCGGGCAGCTGTTGGCGCAGTCGTCATCGGTGTTGCACACCGCGACGCACTCGATCGGCGACGAGAGGTCGTCGGTCGGCACGACCGAGAGGTCGTGCACGTTCGACAGCTTCCCCGCGAGATCGGCGGCGCCCGAGTCGACCGGCGACCATTGCGTCGGCTTGCTCGTGGGGCTCTTGGCGCAGCCGAGGACGAAGAACGCGATCCCGAGGACGTGCTGAATGCGCATGCGTAACTCCAAACTCACGCAAGCCTACCAGAGTCGACGCAAGTTGGGGGTCGATACGGTCGGCGTCCCTTCGATTCCGTCTGCTCCGGAGGGTGGCTTCGCCCTCGACCCGCCTGCGCCGCCGGGGAGGGCGGCCGGTGCGGCGAGGGGAGCGCCCGCCGCCGGCACGAAGCCGTGGCGAGCGATCACTTCACCTCTTTCCAACGGAACACCTGGCCCAGGGAGGGCGGCGCCTCGGCCGAGAGCACGTAGTCCGCGCGGCGGTTCGCCGGCTCGTCGGTCTCGTCGGGCGTCTGGACCTTGGGGCGGTCCTCGCCGAAGCCCTCGTAGGACACCTTGATGGCGAGCCCCTGCCTGCGGAAGTAGCTCGCGATCGCCTGCGCGCGCTCGACGGAGAGCTTCTGGTTCGAGCTGCGCGAGCCGACGGTGTCCGTGTGGCCGGAGATGAAGAGGCTGCAGCGCACGTCGAGCCGCTGGGCCTTTTCCACCTCCGCCGCGATGTTCGCGTAGGCGGCGTCGAGCTTCGGTCGTTCGGATTCGGGGATCACCGCGCTGCCGGTCGCGAAGTTCACCTCCTCGTGCGGGATCGAGACGCTCCAGGGCGTCAGCGTCTCGTCGGCCCAGCCGCCCGCGTCGGCGACGTGGAGCTGCATCTTCATCACGTTGCCCTCGGCCGACGGCTCCCACGGGAGCGCCAGCCACTTCCCGGCCGGCGCGTTGGCGTAGCTCTGCTGCCCCTGGCCGATCACCTGCCCGTCGTCGCCCAGCACGGTCAGCTCCGCGTCGACCTTCGTGGAGGGGCGCGAGATCTGGAACTCGAGGACGTGGCGATCGAGGAAGAGGTGCTCGCGCTGGTAGCCGATCTTGATCTCGGCGTTGACCATGGTGTCGACGGAGATCCCGCTGTCCCACGATTCGCCCGCGCCGTACGTCAGCGTCAGCGTGCCGTCGTAGTGCGCGCTGCCGAGCTTGCCGTCGCCGAGCGGAAAGACCTTCGCCTGCCCGGCGCCGAGCACGGGGACCCGCGCCGTCACCTTGGCGCCATCCTCGCTGCGCGTGAGATCGAGGACCAGATCGACCACGCGCGTCGCCGCCTTGACGGTGAGCGTCGGCTTCTTCCCAACCGGCACCTTCGTCACCATCGTGACCGCCACCGGCTGCGCAAGAGCGATCGTCGACGTGAGCAGCAAGAGCGGCGGAATCGATCGGATCAGGCGCCTCATGGCCGGCAGGATATCGCGGACCGAGCAACCGCACGCAGGGGCGGCGCACGATTCCCGAGCACACGGCGTGGACCCGCGCGTCGGTCGTCGGGGAATGAACGCCGGCCGGCGACCCGGGAACAGATGCGACGAGGGAGATGCGCGTCTACGTCCTCACGCAGGAAGAGCCGTTCTACATCCCGGGGATGCTCGAGCACCTCCTCGCGCGACGGCGCGACGTGATCGGGATCGGGCTGGTGCCGGGCGAATTGCGGCCGCGGCGGCTCCGTCGCTACCTCGCGCTGATGGGGCCGCGCGACTTCGCGCTGCAGTCGCTCCGCTTCGCCGCCTGCCGGGCGGCCGATCTCGCCGCGCGGCTGGTCCCGCTCGGCCGCAGCTTCTCCGTCGCCGGCGCGGCGCGGCGCCATGGGCTGCCGTGCGAACGCGTCGCCTCGATCGACGCACCGTCGTTCGTCGAGAGCCTGCGGGCGCGCGCGGTCGATCTGATCGTTTCGATCGCATGCCCGCGCCTGCTCGGGCGGGAGTTGCTCGCGTTGCCGCGCCACGGCTGCATCAACGTCCACGGCGCGCTGCTGCCGCGCTACCAGGGGCTGCTCCCGTCGTTCTGGGTGCTGGCGAAGGGCGAGCCGCACACCGGCGTCACGGTGCACCTCCTCGACGAGGGGGTCGACGGCGGCGCGATCCTCCTCCAGCGGCGCGTCGCGATCCGCGCCGACGATACGGTCCACTCGCTGGTCGAGCGCTCCAAGCTCGAGACGGGCAAGCACCTGCTCGTCGAGGCGATCGACCTGATCGAGCGCGGCGAGGCGCGGCCGCGTCCGATCGACCCGCGCGAGGCGAGCCGCTTCTCCTTCCCGGACGCCGCCGCGGTGCGCGAGTTCCGCGCGCGCGGGCGGCGGTTCGTGTGAGCGATGGCCGAGCGGCGGCGCGTCAGGATCAAGGTGCGGCGGCTGGCTCGCCTCCCGGTCGGCGATTGCTCGCAATACCAGTCGTCGAAGTGGTGGCACGTGGCGCTGGCGGCGGCGCTCGCGTTCCTGGGGCTCGCCATCTTCCTCTGGATCCGCAGCCTCGACGGCCTGCCGATCGGTCTCGGGATCCCCGACCCGCCGTCCGGACCATGAGGCGGCAGCGCGACGGCACGTCGACGGCAGCGGATCGCCTTGGCGCCGCGCGCCCGCTCCGCATCGTCCACCTGATCACCGGGTCGAGCGGCGTGGCGGGAGCGGAGCAGATCCTGATCGATCTCGCGTCGCACGCCGACCCGGCGCTCTCGCTCGAGCTGGTGACGGTGCGGCCGTGGGGGCCGCTTGGCGACGCGCTCGCGGCGACGGGGTGGCCGGTCGACGCGCTCGGCGTCCGGCGCCTGCGCGATGGGCCCGCCGGCCTCGCGCGCCTCGTGGGCCTGCTGCGCGCGCGGCGCCCCGACGCGCTCCACACGCACCTGCATCCGGCGGCCTCGCTCGGCGCGGCGGCCGCGGCGGTGACGGGCGTGCCCCACCTGCACACGCACCATCACGGCGCGTGGGTGCAGCGGCACGGCGGGCCGCTCGACCGGCGGCTCGATCGGTGGGCCGCTGCGCATTCGCGCGCCATCGCCGTCCCGAGCCGCGCGGTGGCGCGATTCCTCGTCGACCAGTTACGGGTCGCCGCGGCGCGCGTGCGGGTGATCCCGAACGGCGTGCCCTGCGAGCGAGCGTCGCGGTCGGTCCGCGCCACGGCCCGCGCGCGGCTCGATGCGCTCGGCGTCCCGCGCGGCCCGCTGGTCGGGTGCGCGGCGCGCCTCGTCTCGTCGAAGGGGCCCCACGTCCTCGTCGACGCGTTCGCGCGCGTCGCCGGGCGCAGGCCGACCGCGCAGCTCGTCCTCCTCGGTGACGGCCCGGATCGCGCGGCGCTCCACCGGCGCGCGCGCTCGCTCGGCGTCGCCGCGCGCGTC
>JAJXSP010000350.1 GCA_021784515.1 Myxococcales bacterium
GCAGGCCTTCCTCGAGCCGCCGTAGCAGCGCGGCACGCCCGAAAGGTCGAGCTTGCAGCAGTCGGCCTTGGGCGGGAGGCAGTCGCAGCAGTCCTCGCGCGCGTTGCCGCCGCACATGTTGCCGAGCCTCGCGCCGCACACGTCGCCGTCGGGATCGCAGCTTTGCGGGTTGGCGCACACCCCTGTCGGGGGGTTCACGCCGGGCGCGAGGTTGCACGTCACGTTGCCGGCGCCGGGGAGGTCGGAGTTCGCTGCACCGCAGCAATCGCTGTCCTTGTGGCAGACGTCGCCGACGAGCCTGCAGCCGCTCGCGGGCACGCACACGTGGCCGCCGGTGAGGGTCGGCGCGCAAACGCGGCTGCAGCAGTTCTGGCAGCCTGCGCAAGGCTCGCCGTCGAGGATGCAGGCGCCGGCGCCGGGCGCGACGAGCGCGGCGCAGGTGCCGGCGAGCTTGCCCTGCGGGATGGTGCACACCTGGCTGCAGCAGTCGCCGTTGCGGAAGCACACGTCGCCCTTTGCGTTGCACGCGCCGCCCGCCGAGGCGCACAGCCCGCCCTGGCAGTTCTGCGAGCAGCAGTCGAGGCCCTGCGCGCACTTGTTCCCGAGGGTGACGCAGCCGGCGACGACGGCCGCGCACACGCCGCCGGCGCAGTTGCCGGAGCAGCATTCGGCGCTGCCGGCGCAGACCTGCCCGTTGGGGCGGCACGCGCCGCCGCACACGCCGCCGGCGCACGAGAGGTTGCAGCAGTCGGTCGGCGCGGCGCAGGCGACGCCGGCGGGCGCGCACTGCTTGTTGACGGCGCAGAGGTGCACGCCCGGATCGCAGAAGCCCGAGCAGCAGCCGCTGTCGTTGGCGCACATCACGCCGAGCGGGGCGCACGAGATCATCGCCATGTCGCCTTCCGCCCGGCCGAGGTCGGAGGCGGCGGCCATGTCGGCAACTGCGAGGTCGGCGCCGGCGGGAGCGGCGAGGTCGAGGCCCGCGAGATCGAGGCCGGCGAGATCGAGGCCGGCGACGCCCGTGAGGTCGGCGCCCGCGAGGTCCTCCGGCGTCCCGACCGCGTCGGCGAGGGGACCGCCGGCGAGGTCGGCGCCGCCGTCGGGCGAGGGCGAGGCGTCCGAGGCGGCGGTGTTGTCGGTGGCGCAGCCTGCGACGGAGAGAGCGAGGGCGAACGTGACGAGGAGGCGCATGGTCGGCGAGTATCCCGGCGGCTTGGCCCGACGCCAACCGCGGTGTCGGGCCGCCGCCATCAGTCCCCCAATGGGTTTCCCGCGCGCGCCTCTAGGTCGGCCGACAGGCGCAGCCGCGCGCGGACCATCCGGATCTTCAGCGCGCCCACGGGGCGGCCGAGGCGCCGGCTCAGATCGAAGTAAGGCAGGTCGTCGACGCACTTGCCCCACAGCAGCTCGCGGTCGAGCGCGGGCAACCTCGCCACCGCGTCCATCACCGCGCCCAGCTCCTCGCGGTGCGACGCGGCGGCCTCGGGATCCCACCCCGCGCCCGACGGCACGTCGAACGCGAGCGGGACCTCGGTGCGCCGCTTCGCCTTGCGCCAGTCCTTCGCGAGGTTGACCGCGATGCGGTTGAGCCACGCTCCGAAGGGGCGCTCGGCGTCGAAGGTGGCGAGCGCGCACCACGCCGAGACGAAGGTCTGCTGGACCAGATCGTCGACCTCGTCGCTGGCGCCGATCATCCGCGACACGATGGCGCGGATGCGCGGCTGGTGGCGCTCGACGAGCCAGCGATACGGTCGGCCGTCGCCGCGCTTCATCCGCTCGATGACCGGGCGCTCCATCGCGATGACGCGCGCCGGCGCGTGCGGCGGCGCGCTGTCGATCGGTGCCTGGGGTGGGGAGTCGCCTGACGGCGCACTCCGGACGGTGGCGGTGTCGGACCTCATCGCGAGCCGGACCTCCTCGACGGGGAATCGATTCCTCTTCGAGCAAGACCGACGCCAGCGGAGCGCCCGCGCGCCACCCGGGGAAACGAATCCGGGGCGTCCCGTTCGGTACACCCGGCGACCCGGGCCGTACGGCTACTCGCTCGTTTCGCCCTCGTCGCTGTCGGCTTCCATACTCTTCAGCCTCGAATACAGCCGCCGCCGCGTGATGCCGAGGAGGCGCGCCGCCTCGGCTTTGTTGCCGTCCGCCTGCGCGAGCGCCTGGTGGATCACGTCGCGCTCGAGCTGGTCGAGGGAAAAGCCGGGGCGCAGCAGCATCGCGGGCGTCACCGCCGCCGCGCCCTCGACGATCGAGCGCGGCAGGTGCTCCTCGCGCACCGGCCCGGCGCCGGCGAGGATCAGCGCGCGCTGGATCACGTTCTCCAGCTCGCGCACGTTGCCCGGCCAGCGATGGCGTGCGAGCAGCTCCACCACCGACGGCGTGAGGCGCGCCGGGTCGCCGCCCGCGCGCGTCACCGCGAGCGCCGCCAGCTCGGGGATGTCCTCGGCGCGCTCCGAAAGCGGCGGGACGTGGATCGGGAACACGTTGAGGCGGTAGAAGAAGTCCTCGCGGAAGGTACCCTCGCGCACCGCCGCCTCGAGGTCGCGGTTGGTCGCCGCGACGAGCCGCACGTCGACCTTGCGCGCCGCGCCGCCGCCCACGCGCACGAACTCGCGGTCCTGGAGGAAGCGCAGGAGCTTGACCTGGATGGCGGGCTGCAGCTCGCCGATCTCGTCGAGGAACAGCGTCCCTTTCGCCGCCAGCTCCACCTGGCCGCGCTTGGTCTCGACGGCGCCGGTGAACGAGCCCTTCTCGTGGCCGAACAGCTCGCTCTCGAGCAGCCCCTCGGGGAGCGCGGCGCAGTGCACCTCGACCAGCGGCCCGTCGGAGCGCCGCGAGTGGTGGTGGATGGCGCGGGCGAGCAGCGTCTTGCCGGTGCCCGACGGGCCGAGCAGCAGCACCGTCGCCTCGGTGTGCGCCACCTGCTGCACCTGATCGATCACCTCGCGCATGCGCGGGCTGCGCGCGACCACGCCCTCGAACGCGGCGCCGCCGGCGAGCCGCGCCTGCAGGTCGCGGTTGCGCCCCTCGAGGTCGCGCTTGTCGACGAGCCGCCGGATGCGGATGCGGAACTCGTCCATCGCGAACGGCTTGATGAGGTAGTCGGCGGCGCCCTCGCGCATCGCTTCGACGGCGGTCTCGGCGCTGGCGAAGGCGGTCATCACCACCACCTCCGTCGAGGGCGTGCGGCGCGCCGCGCGCACCACCGCCATGCCGTCGCCGTCGGGCATGCGCAGGTCGGTGACCACCACGTCCCAGCGGCCCGCCTCGATCCGCTCCAGCGCCGTGCGGCAGCCCTCGGCACGCTCCACGTCGTGGCCGTGCCCCTCGAGCATCTGCCCGAGCAGGCGCGCGAGCTTCGCCTCGTCGTCGACGATCAGGATCCTGGCCATGCTCTCCTCACGCTCCCCGAATCGGCAGCCACGCCTCGAAGCGCGCGCCCACCGACGAGGGCGCGAGCGCGAGACGGCCGCCGTGCTGCTCCATGATCCGACGCGCCACCGCCAGCCCGAGGCCGTTGCCGCCGGCCTTGCCGGTCTGGAACGGCTCGAACAGGCGCGGGCGCAGCGCCTGCGGGACGCCGGGCCCGTCGTCGCCGACTGCGATGCACACGCCCTCGCCCTGCCGCGCCGCCTCGACGGTCACGTGGCCGCGGCCAAGGGTGGCCTGGGCCGCGTTGATCAGCAGGTTGAGCAGCGCCTGCCGCAGCTTCGCGCCGTCGACGGCGACGGTGGCGCCATCGATCCGGTCCGCCACGGTGACGGTGAGCCCGTCGCGGAAGCGCCGCCGGACCTTCTCGCACGCCTCGTCGATCAGCGCGCAGAGCGCGGGCGCCGCGAGCGGCTCGAGGTGCAGCGGCTGGTCGCGCGCCAGCGAGAGGAACTCCTCGGTGAGCGCGTTGAGGCGCGCCACCTCGCCGAGGATGTCGTCCACCAGCTCGAGGGTCGCCGGGGTCGCGATCCGCTCGCGCAAAAGCTCGGCGCCGGCGCGCATGATCCCGAGCGGGTTGCGCACCTCGTGGGCGACCATCGCCGCCATCCGCGAGGTGACGCTCGCGCGCTCGGCGCGGCCATAGGCCTCGCGCTCGCGGCGGGAGGCGCGCACGGCGCGAGCGAGCACGCCGAGCGCGAGCAGGCCGAGGCCGCCCTCGAGCGCGAAGGCGGCGACGGCGGCGGCGCGCAGCCGGCGCGAGGGCGCGGTGAACGACTGGCCCGCCTCGACGGCGAGGACCAGACGCGGCCCGCTGCCGCCGGGCGCGGGCGCGACCGGGAAGTCGCCGCCGAGGAAGCGCAACCCGTCGAGGTCGAAGGCCCAGCCCACCGACGGGCGGCCCTCGAGCGCGGCGCGCAGGCGATCGGGGTCGAGCCGCAGCAGGTTGGCGCGGCGGCCGGCCTGCCCGTGGGCGTCGGCGACGATCACCAGCCGCTCGTCGAGGAGCGAGGCGCCGTCGAGCTCGTTTTCGGCGGCCACGTCGGCGAGCGCGCGATCGGCCTCGCCGGGCGCGCCGCGGGGGACGAGGCGCGCGGCGGTGGCGCCGACCGCCTCGAGGCGCCGCTGCAGCAGCTCGTCCACCGAGCGGTTCGCGGCGCGGTAGAGGTAGGCCGACAGCCCGCCCACGCCGGCGACGAGCGCGACGGTGGTGGAGGCGATCAGGAAGGCGGCGCGTCGCTCCATCAGGGCCCCGACCAGCCGACCGCGACGCCCGCCCAAGCGGTCACCTTGGAGTAGTCGAAGTCGGCCACGTTGGAGAAGTTGCGCAGCATGCTCGCGCCGAGCACGAGCCCGATCCAGGTGGCGAGGTCGATCGCCACCGAGAGGTCGGCGGCGAGCTGCACGTCGCGACGGGCGGCCTCGCCCGGCTGCGGGTCGAAGTCGCGCGCCACCGTCGAGACGGCGAGCGCGACGTCGAGGCGCCGCGGGACGCGCACGTGCGCGGAGAGCGTGCCGCCCAGGCCGGTCGCCGAGTAGCCCGGCTCGGCGGTGTCCTCGCGCAGCGCGACGACGCCGGCCTCGACCTCGACGGGGCGGTCGGGCGCGCCGAAGCTCGCGGCGAGCTGCCCGGTGTGGGACGGGCCGGTGAAGCCGGCGTAGTCGGCGGCGAGGTAGTCGCGATAGCGGAAGGTGTAGCGCGCGGCGACGCCGAGGTCGCGCCACAGGGCGCGGCGGTACGAGGCATTGGCGACGTGGCCGAGCCCGTAGAGCGAGCGCCCCAGCGTCATCAGCTCGAAGTCGTAGGAGAGGCCGACGCGGTCGCGCGCGCCGATCCACGCGTAGCGGGCGGCGAGATCGTTGACGAAGAGGTCGTAGTCGGTGAGCCGGAACTGCTGGCGCCAGGCGGCGGTCTCGTCGAGCGAGAGGCCGATCGAGCGGATCGGGCGCAGCGAGGCCGCGGCGAGGAGGAGCAGATCGCCGTCGGCGGGCTGGGCCATCGACGGCGCGCCCGCGGGCACCGTCGCCGGCTGGAGCGGCACGTTGGAGTCGAACTCCGGGCGCACGAGCAGGCTGAGCGAGAGCAGGCGCGGCGCGGTGCGACCGAGCAGCGCGCGCCCCGCCTCGGCGAGCGGCGGCGACGGCGAGGAGGCGACCTCGGTGAGCAGCGAGCGCGCGGCGTCCACCTGGCCGCGCTCGTTCCGCACGACGGCGAGGAAGATCCCGGCGGCGGCGCGCGTCTCGGCGTCGGGCGAGCCGTCGGCGGCGCGCAGCGGCGGCAGCGCCTCGTCGAAGCGGCCGGTGCGCACGCAGGCGATGCCGAGGAGGAGCGCCACGTCGAGGTCGGCGGGGTCGCGCGCGCGGGCGGCGCGCAGGAAGGGCAACGCGCCTTCGAAGTCGCGGGCCGCGAAGCGATCGATCGCGCGCTCGAGCGTCGCCCGCTCGAGGGGCGCCGGCTCGGCGGCCAGCGGGAGGCCCACCGGCGCGACGAGGAGGAGGGCGATCCACGCGCAGGCCAACCGCCGCGCGCCGGTCACCGCAGCCCCGCCTCCGCCACCTGACGGGCCGCCTCCCGCGTCGAGGCGTCGCCGCGCTGGCGGGCGTCCTCGAGGAGCGCGCGCGCCCGACCGCGGTCGCCCATCGACAGCGCCGCCCGCGCCACCTCCACCTCGACGCGCGGGTCGCGCTCGCTCCCCATCAGCTCGATCGCGGTGCTCTCCGCGCCGACGGCGACGGCGTGGCGCGCGACGAGGGCGGCCGCGCGCTGGCGCTCCGCCGAGCCGGGCGCGGCCCGCAGCAGCGCCTCCTGCGCGGCGTCGAACGCCTCGGGGGCGCGCGCCGGATCGACCGTGTCGGCCTCGGCGAGCAGCTTCGGCAGCTCGGCGGGCGGCAGCGGCGCGGCGTCGATCGCCGCGACGACGCGCGCCGCGCCCTCGGCCAGCCGCGGCCCCGCCTCGCGGACGTCGAGCGAGGCGAACACCGAGCGCGCGAGCAGCGTCAGCCCGAGCCGATGATAGGTGAGCGCGAGGTAGTAGTCGGCGACGGCGTCGCGCGGTCCCTGGCGGTGCTGCCGCGCCAGCACCACCTGCGCCTCGCGGTAGCGACCGAGCTTGTAGAGCGTCGGGCCGAGGTAGAGCGCGAGATCGGGGGCGCCGCCCTCCCGCTCCACGTCGCGGAAGCGCGCGAGCGCCTCGTCGTACCGATCGGCGCGGAAGGCGCGGACCCCTTCGAGGAGACGCGC
>JAJXSP010000351.1 GCA_021784515.1 Myxococcales bacterium
TGGATGCTCCGGCAGCGGGGCGAGATGGGTCGAACCGGCCCAACACCTGGGAGGCCCAAGTCATGAACGACGATGACCTGATCGCCTTGATCGCGCCCGACATACCGGACTCGCAGTTCGATAGTTTACGCCGCGCCGTCGCCGTGCGAACGATGGCGCGCGATGATCGTCGAAGACGACCCGACGGCACGAATTCACACCGCGAAGGGCCGCGTCGCACGATGAAGGTGGCGGTGCTCGGCGCGGGCGGCCTGCTCGGACGCCACGTGGTGGAGGAGATGGCGCGGCGCGGCCGCGAGGTGCTCGCGCTCGACCACGCCGCCTGCGCGATCGAGGACGCGCGCGCTGTGGCCTCTGCGCTGGCCGGCTGCGCGCTGGCGGTGAACTGCGCCGCCTTCACCGACGTCGACGGCGCCGAGAGCGAGCCCGATCGCTCCTTTGCCATCAACGCGCTCGGGGCGGAGAACGTGGCGCGCGCTACCGCGGCCGCCGGCGCGGTGGTGCTCCACGTCTCGACGGACTTCGTCTTCGGGGGGCGGCTCGACCGCCCGCAGGACGAGTTCGATTTGCCCGAGCCGCTGTCGCTCTACGCGCGTTCCAAGCGCGCCGGCGAGCTGCTCGTCGAGCGCGCCAACCCGCGCTCCCACGTGGTGCGCGTGCAAGGCCTGTACGGTCGCGGCGGCCGCAACTTCGCCTCCCGCCTTTCGTCGCTGCTGCGCGAGGGCAAGCGCCTGCGCCTCGACGGCGAGCGGCGCGTGCAGCCCACCTCGGCGCGGGCCGCGGCGCGCGCCATCGCCGACATCGCGGCCACCGATCGCTGGGGCACCTGGCATGCGAGCTGCCGCGGCGCCACCACCTGGGCCGGCTTCGCCACGCGTCTCGCCGCGCGCCTCGATCTCTCACCGACGTGGGAGGCCGTGCCCTCGGCCGCGCTGGCGCTCCGCGCGCCGCGCCCGCCCAACTGCCTGCTCGAGCACCGCCGCCTCGCGCTGTGCGGGCTTCCGCCGCTGCCGACGTGGGAGGAGGCGCTCGAGGAATCGCTGAAAGAAAGGGATCTGTCATGAGAGGCGTCATCCTCGCCGGCGGGACGGGCTCGCGCCTGCTGCCGCTCACCAAGGTGACCAACAAGCACCTCCTGCCGGTCGGGCAGGAGCCGATGATCTTCCACCCGATCAAGAAGCTGCTCTCCGCCGGCATCCGCGACATCTGCGTCGTCACCGGCACCGAGCACATGGGCGACGTGGTCGGGCTGCTCGGCTCCGGCCACGAGTTCGAGTGCGACTTCACCTATCGCGTGCAGGACCGCGCCGGCGGCATCGCCGAGGCGCTCGGCCTCGCGCGCGACTTCGCCCGCGGCGACAAGGTGTGCGTGATCCTCGGCGACAACATCTTCCAGGACGAGCTGGGGCTGTTCGCCGAGCGCTTCGCGCGGCAGGGCCACGGCGCGCGGATCCTGCTCAAGGAGGTGGAGGACCCGCACCGCTTCGGCGTCGCCGAGATCGCGGGCGACCGCCTCGTCGGGATCGAGGAGAAGCCCAAGCTCCCCAAGTCGCGCCTCGCCGTGACGGGCATCTACTTTTACGACGACCGCGTGTTCGAGATCGTCCGCACCTGCTCGCCCTCGCGGCGCGGCGAGCTGGAGATCACCGACGTCAACAACGCCTACATCGCGCGCGGCGAGATGGGCTTCGACGCGCTCGAGGGCTGGTGGACCGACGCCGGCACCTTCGAGTCGCTGGCGCGCGCGAACGAGCTGGCGCTCGCGACCCAGGCGGGGAAGCGCTGATGGCGCGGATCGAGCAGGGCGCGATCGCCGGCGTCTTCGTCGTCACCCCGGACGTGCACGGCGACGAGCGCGGGCGCTTCGTCGAGACCTACCGGCGCGCCTGGTTTCCCGAGGGCCGCGAGATGCTGCAGGGGAACCGCTCCGACAAGCAGGCCGGGGCGATCGTCGGGCTGCACTATCACCTTCACCAGGCGGACTACTGGTACGTCCCGCGCGGGCGCGCGCGGGTCGGGCTGCACGACCTCCGCGCCGGCTCTCCCACCGACGGGCAGACGCTGGCGCTCGAGATCGGCGAGCACGACCACCGGGGCGTCTTCATCCCGCCCGGCGTGGCCCACGGCTTCTCCGCGCTCAGCGACCTCACGATCACCTACCTGGTCGACCAGTACTACAACCCCGACGACGAGCTGGGCGTGGCCTGGAACGACCCGGCGATCGGGATGGACTGGAAGGTGGCCGAGCCGATCCTCTCGCGGCGCGATCGCGAGAACCCCCGGCGGACCGATCTGCCGCCCGGCCGCCGCCCGACCTGGCGCCTGCGGACCTGATCGCCCGCACGGCGCGGCCCCGCCCGTCCGCCGCCCCCCCGCGGCCGAAATCACTACGCGCGACGCCTGCATCGCGGGTTGACCTCGGTGCGATGAGCGCGTACCTTCGGCGCTCCTCGTGCGGTCGCCGGCACGGCGAGTAGCCGTTCGCCCGTGGCCCATGGGGTCCTTGCGTAAATTCGACTAGAAGAGGCCTTGCCGAGATGAAAATCAGCGTCGCCGTCCCGGCCCATAACGAAGAAGCCAACATCGGGCTGTTGATCGACTCCCTGCGGGCGCAGCGCTTCCGTCGCGCCGAGCTGTCCGAGATCGTCGTCGTCGCCAGCGGCTGCAGCGACCGCACCATCGATGTGGTGCGCGAGCGACAGAAGCGGCGCGGCGCCCCGGTGCGGTTGATCGAGGAGCCCGTTCGCCGCGGCAAGGTGGCCGCCATCAACACCTACCTTCGCCACGGGGATCCGCGCGTCAGCGCCATCTGCGTGTGCTCGGCCGACCTCATCGTCGCGCCCGACGCGCTGGAGCGCCTGACCGAGCGGCTCCTCGACGACCCGAAGATCGGGATGTGCGGCGCGCGTCCGATGCCGACCAACGGCCACGGCACCTTCCTCGGCGAGGCGACGCGCTTCCTGTGGAACATGCACCACCGCGTCGCGCTGGAGGCGCCCAAGCTCGGCGAGCTGGTGATGGTGCGGGCCGGCATCGTCCACCACCTGCCGCCCGAAAGCATGGTCGACGAGGCGAGCCTCGAGCAGCTCATCAGCGCGGACGGCTACCGCCTCGCCTACGTGCCCGAGGCGGTCGTCCACAACCACGGCCCCGAGACGGTGCGCGACTTCCTGCGCCAGCGACGGCGGATCGCGGCCGGGCACTACTGGCTCTACGGGCAGTCGGGCTACCGGGTGTCGACGATGAACGTCACCCGCGTGATGCGGCTCACCGTCAGCGAGCTGCGACGGCTGCCGCCGCGGACCGCGCTCTACGCCGTCGGCGCGATCGCGCTCGAGGTGCTCTCTCGCGGCATCGGCTACATCGACTTCAAGACCAACCTCGAGAAGCACGTGGTCTGGAAGGTCAGCGAGACGACCAAGGCGGTCATCACGAACGACGTGCGCGTGCTCTACCCCACCTTCGGGCAGGAGCCGGCCCTCGGCCTCGACGAGGAGCTGCGCCCGTCGAGCGACGCCTTCGCCGCGAACTGAGCGTCTGTAGCGCGCATCACTTGCCGCTCGGCCCTGCCTCTTGTAAACACCCGCCATGCGCGCCCGCTGCCTCGCCCTCCACCGGGTCCCGTCGGTGATCGCGCTGTGCGTCGCCCTCGGGGCGGCGCACCCGGCGGCGGCCGATCCGGTCAAGCACACGCTCGCCGAGCTGATCCAGATCGCGCGACAGCGATCGCGCGGTGTCGCGGTCGCGAAGTCGGAGCGCGCGATGCGGGTGACGCAGAAGCACGAGGCGCTGTGGAGCTGGGCGCCGAGCCTCGACCTCTCGGTCGGCGTGTCGCCCTTCGTCGACGTCCAGTGCGTCGAGCCACTCGCCGACGACCTCCCCCTCGTGCAGGCGCAAGCGCAGAGCCTGGGGATGACGCCGCAGCAGCTCCGGATGCGCGACTGCGCGGCGACGATCGTGCCGGAGAACGGCAACTCCGGCGGGTGGCTCTCGACCTTCTCTCTCGGCATGCTCTCCAGCGTCTCGGGCGCGCTCTTCAGCGGCAGCATTCGCCTGACGCAGCCGCTCTTCACCTTCGGCAAGATCGAATTCTCGACGCAGGCGGCCGGCCATGGCATCGCCGCCGCGGAGGCGCAGATTGACGCGCAGCGCGACGAGGTCGACCTGCTCACCGCGCGCGCCTACTGGGGGCTCAAGGCGGCGCGCGCAACGCTCGCGACGATCGAGGAGATTCGCGGCAAGCTCCAGCCGTGGGTCGAGAAGGTCGAGCGGGACCTCGACGCCGAGAAGCCGAAGTACACCCTCACCGACCTGCGGCGGCTGCAACTCGGGATGATCGAGATCGAGATCCTCCTGTCGGATCAGACGCGCAACGCGGCCACCGCGCTCCACGGCCTGCAGCTTCTGGTCGGCGAGGACGATGCCGACATCGACGACTCCGAGCTGGACCTCGTCGAGATCGTCGAGCAGCCGCTCGATTACTACGAGCTGGAGGCGCGCACCCACCGCCCCGAGCTGCGCGCGCTCGACGAGGGCGTGGCGGCCAGCCGCGCCCTGGCGCGAGCCTCGGTCGCCAACATGCTGCCCAACCTCGCGCTGCTCTTGTCGGGGAACATCCAGGAGTCGACGACCTCCGTCGAGGATTCGTCGAGCGCTTACCAAAACCACATCAACTACATCATGTTCGGAGCTGCGCTCGGCCTGTCCGGCCACTTCGATTTCGCGCAGCTCGCGCGCTGGCAGCACGCGCGCGTCGACACCGCGACGATGTCGGCGCAGCGGGCGCTCGCCGGCCAGGGGTACAGCCTGGAGATCGCGCAGGCGTACAACGACCTCGCCGAGTCGCGGCGGCGCGTGGCGATTACCAACCGCGGGCAGAAGCTCTCGCGCGGTTGGTTCACTTCGCTCGACGACAGCGTCGAGCCGCCGTCGCCGTTCGACCTGGTGGAGGCGGCGCGCAACTACTTCTACATGCGGCTACGCTACTTCCAGGCGATCTACGAGACCAACCTCAACGTCGCGCGCCTGCGCCGCGCCTCGGGCGTCGAGGTCGCGCGGTAATGACGCCCCGTTCGGACAACCGGCGCCCGGCCGCCCCTGCTAGGATGGCGCCGCCCATGACCGAGCGCGTCCTCATCTCCGGTGGTGCGGGGTTCATCGGCTGCACGCTCGCGCCGCGCCTGCTCGCCCGCGGCGCCGAGGTGCTCGCCTTCGACAACCTCCACCCGCAGGTCCACACCTCGCCCGGCCTGCCGCCGCGGCTGCACCCCGGCGTCCGGTTCGTGCCCGGCGACGTCACGGTCGCCTCG
Source organism: Myxococcales bacterium (assembly GCA_021784515.1). Lineage (GTDB taxonomy): Bacteria > Myxococcota_A > Polyangia > Palsa-1104 > SHYY01 > SHYY01. The sequence goes on from JAJXSP010000351.1 coordinate 5,310, forward strand.
AACTGGGCGGCGCTCTTCAAGTTCTTTCAGCCCGAGGTGGTGGTGCACCTCGCCGCCGAGACCGGCACCGGCCAGTCGCTCACCGCGGCGAACCGTCATGCGGCGGTCAACGTGTCGGGGACCGCGCTCCTGCTCGACGCGCTCGTCGCCGCACGCCACGTACCTCGCCAGTTCCTGCTCGCCTCGAGCCGCGCCATCTACGGCGACGGCGCGTGGCGCGACGAGAGCGGCCACGTCTTCTACCCGGCGGGGCGATCGCGCGCGCAGCTGGACGAGGGCGAGTGGGACTTCCGCGGTCCGACCGGGCTTCCCGCGACGGCGCTGCCGCACCGCGCGGGCACCACGATCCCGAACCCGATCAGCGTCTACGCCGCCACCAAGCTCGCGCAGGAGCACCTGCTCTCCGCCTGGTGCCGCGCCTTCGGCAGCCGGCTGACGGTGCTGCGGCTGCAGAACGTGTACGGGCCCGGCCAGTCGGTGACGAACCCGTACACGGGTGTGCTCACGCTCTTCGCCCGCCTCTCCCGCGAGCGGCGCGCGCTCGACATCTACGAGGACGGCGAGATCATCCGCGACTTCGTCCACGTCGAGGACGTGGCCTCCGCGATGGAGAGCGCGCTCGGGCGCGAGGGCGAGGGCGTGCGCACCTACGACGTCGGGTCGGGCGCGCCCACCACCATCGCGGCCGTCGCGCGGCACCTCGCCCGGCGGTTCGAGGCGCCCGAGCCGATCGTGAGCGGCCGCTTCCGCGACGGCGACGTGCGCGCCGCCTCCTGCGACATCACGGCGGCCGCGCGCGATCTCGGCTACGCGCCGCGCATCTCGATCGAGGCCGGCCTGGAGACGCTGGCGCGCTCGCTCGAGGACCCTCCACCGACGAGCCCAGGACGATGAGCACCCCCAAGGCCCAGTTCGATCCCTCCACGCTCGACGCGATCTCGCTCGAGCAGGCCCTGCGCGACGTCGAGGCCGCCAACGCGCGCGTCCTCGACCTCACGCAGCGGCTGCTCGACTCCGAGCGCAAGCGCCGCACCCTCGCCAACGAGCTGGAGCACCTGCGCCTGCAGCTCGCCGAGCGCGCCGTCGCGTCGCTGGCGCGCTCGTTCGGCTTCAAGCTGGCGCGGACCGCCGTCGACACGGCGAAGGGCGCTGCCTCGCGGGCCCGGGGCCTGGCGGGACGGGCCCGGCGCCTCCTCGGATCGTGACGATGGCGAAGCGCCCGCGCGTGCTCCTGGCGATCACCGTCTACAACGGCCAGGCGTTCGTCCCGCGCTGCCTCCGCTCGGCGAAGCACCTGTCGCCGGAGGCCGCCGACGTCGAGGTGCTGGCGCTCGACGACGCCAGCCC
>JAJXSP010000352.1 GCA_021784515.1 Myxococcales bacterium
TCGGCCCGGGTCGAGGTGGTGGGCGCCGAGGCGACTCGCGAGGCGGTTTCGGCCGGTCTGGTGGGCGCGGGGGCGGCCTCGCGAGGCGGTTCTCGTCGGTCCGGTGGGCGCCGAGGCGGCCTCGCGTGTCGGTTTCGAGCGCACGAGTGGGCGCGGAGGCGGCTCGCGAGGCGGTTCTGGTCGGTTCGGCGGGCGCGGGGCGGCCTCGCGGGTCGGTTTCGAGTGCACGAGTGGCCGCGGAGGCGGCTCGCGAGGCGGTTCTGGTCGGTTCGGCGGGCGCGGGGCGGCCTCGCGGGTCGGTCTCGGTCGGTCTGGTGGGCGCGGGCGCGACTCGACGAGCCGGTTTCGATCGGTTTCTCGGGTGACGAGGCGACTCTACGGCGGGCTATCGCCCGGTTTCCGGTGCGCGTCGAGGAGCGCGACCAGCTCCGGGTCCTTGCGCAGGCCGGCCCAGTCGTCGTCCTGGTCGACGTGGGCTGGGGCCACCCGGCCGCGCTCCAGTGCTCGACTGAGGAGCGAGAGGGCCTCCTCGCGATTTCCCCCAATAGCGCGAGCACATGCCATGGTGTAGATGCCCGTGCCCGGGGAAACCTTTTCCGCGCGCTCGGCGAGAGCGAAGGCGCGTTCGACGTCTTGCGGCTCTCCACGGAATTCGAGTCGTCGGAGAAGCGCGGCCGACCAATTCCCGAGCGTGCGGGGGTGGTTTGGGCGCAGAGCATCAGCTTGGTGGTATTTCTCGATCGCGTGCTCGAGGTGCGCCGGCTCGCGGCGCTGCCAGCCGAGCTCCGTCAGAGCGTTCCCCCAGTTCATCAACGTGTCCGGGTCGTTCGGGCGGAGTGCGTCGGCGCGGTGATATCGCGTGATCGCCTCCTCGATCGCGCCCGGTTCGCGACGCAGGCGCCCCACCTCCCAGAGGGCGTTGCCCCAATTCATCAGCGTCACAGGATCGTCCGGGCGCAGGCCGTTCGCCTGCCGGAATATCGAGACGGCCTCGTCCAACACCGCCGGCTGTCGCTCGCTGGTGCCGGCGATCTCGAGAGCCGTCGCCTTGGCGGTGAGAAGCCCCGGCCCGCCGGTCCCTGTAGCCTCGAATGAAGCAAGTAGTCGGAGCCCCAGCCGGGCATCGCTCGCCGAATCGAGTCGATTAGCCTCGGCGAGGATGGTGTTCGCCAGCGCTTGCAGCGTCGGGCCGGTTTTCGCCTTCCGCTCGATGAGCCGGCGAGCGAGGCGGCGGGTGAATTCCACCGGCGCCGTCACGAGCCAGGGCGCCAGGACGGCATCGCCCCCGCTTCCGAACATCGACAGGAGCCTCTCCGCGAGATCGACGGCTTCGCCCAACTCCGGCGGCGTGGCATCGGGCGCGGCGTCGCGCGGCGCCTTCTCGAGCAGCTCGCCGAGTCGCTTGCCCAGCGCGGCCGGCCCCTTCTGCGACGCGTCGCGGATTGCCGCGACGATGGGCCCGTGCACCTTGAGTTGGGTCCATACGACCGTCTCGTCGAGCGCCATCAGTGGGTGGTACTCGATCTCAGCGTCGGGGCGGCCGAGCCGCTCGCGGAACTCGCGGCGGCGCCGCTTCTTGACCTCCTCTTCGGCGGTCGGCACCGGCGTCGCCACCAGCGTGCGCGGCAGCGCTGCGCCCCCCGGCTCGGGCGTGGTGAGATCGGCCAGCATGGCGCGCGTCCCCGCGACGTTCTGCAGGTTGAGGCCGCAGAAGAGGACGACGTGGTCGGCGAGCTGGCGGGCGGCGGCGCGGGCGACCTCGGACAAGCCCGTTCGCACGTCGACGAAGACGTAGTCGAAGCGCTTGCCGTCGCAGGTCGCCTGGCGCAGGAGCGCGCCGAGCGCCCGCATGGAAGAGCGGCCTATCTCCTTCTCTACCAGATCGCGGACGCCCAGCCGCGCTACCCGCGCGTCGTAGTCCTCGTCGAGGCGTCCGGCCGGGAGGAGCGCCACGCAGCCGCCGGGCACCACCTCTTCCTCCTCGTCGAATGGCGGGAGCGGGATCGGGCAAATGTAGGGCGAGACATCGAATGGGGCGCGCGCCGCAACGTCGCCCGGACGGCTCGGGTCGCCTCCGGCCGCCGCCTCGAGCCGACGGCTCTCCTGATCGATCTCGTCACGCACCGCCGCCAGCAACTCGACGAACCCTGGCCGCCCGCCGTCGCGCTCGATCTGTTCGCGGAATGGGCTCATCAGCGAGAGACCGGGCGCGTCGACATCGGCATCGACGAGGAGCACGCGCTCGCCCTGGCGGGCCAGCTCGCGCGCGGCGCCCACGGCGGCGAGGGTGCGGCCAACGCCGCCCTTGAACGAGTAGAAGACCGAAATCCAGGTCTGGGAATCCATCGCCCTCAGTGCCAGCGCTGCGCGCTCCGCCCGTTGCCGCGCGGGACGGCCGCGCTGCCGGAGATGATCGCCGCCGCCCGATGAACGAACTCTTTTCGGACCGGCGGTCCGCCGCCCGCGACCTCCGTCTCCGGCGGCTCGACCGCCGTGCCGCGCAGCGCTTCACGCAGGAACGACCGCACGTCGCCGAGCAGCTGTGCGTCGGCGTCCCGCACGATGCGTTCCACCTCGTCGCGGGGCCGCTTCTGCAAAAGGTTCGTGACGACCGCACGCAATCGCCACGAGTCCCTGCCGAGGCTGCGCACGGCCTGCACGAGGGCGCCCGCCAGATCGGTGGAACGCCGCTCCAACAGCGTCTCCAGCGCCAGCACCGTCTCGTCGGGCCGGTCGAGCAGTGCCCTCCAGAACGACGCGTCATCCGGCAGGAAGAGCGTCGACAACGCTTGGAGCGCCCCGATTCGCGGCGCCCTCGGTTGCGCCAGAAGCTCGTCGACGATCACCCGCTCCAGGTGCTGCCCGGCGAGCGTGCGTCCGTGCTCGGGTCGCGCGGTCCGCGCAAGGTGCCACAGGACGTCGTCGACCCGCGCCAGGAGGTGCGCCGCCACGCTGGCGTCGCCGAGCGCCGGCCCTGCCTCGCGCCACAGCGCTTCGACCGCCCGCACGGCGCCGTAGAAGTGGCGCTCCTCCGTCGCGATATCGGTCGCCTTCGCCAGCGCGCGCTCGACCAGCGAGAGATCGCTCTCACCCGGCGCAGGCGAAAGACCGGTCCACGGATCGCGGCCGCGCGCCCGGTCGGCGATCCAGCGGCCCCAGGCCTCCTCGTCGAGCCGGCGCAGCGCCTCCGCGTTCGGCAGGCCATCGGTCTCGAGCGCCAGCGGCCGTGACGAAGAAGAGCTCATCGCGCGCTCCCGTCGACCGCGCCGAGAAATCTCGGGTCTTCATCGAAGCGCACCGGCGGCGCCGGCTGCGCGTGCACGACCTCGGCGCGACCCTGCTCACCGCGGAGCCCGCGCGTGCGGCCGAATCCCGCGCCGGCGGGCTGCGGCTCGAACACCTCGCTCCAATCCGCGTCGGCGACGGTGGGCACGTGGGGGCGCGTCTCGTCACCCGATGGCAGGCGGTAGCACAACCTCCAGATCTTGCGGCCGGGCGCGTAGCTCGACCAGCGCTGGGGCAGCCCGAGCGCGGCGCAGGCGCGCGTGGCGTCGTCGAGCCGCCGGAGCGGAACCTCGCCCCCGGGCATGGGCGGATCAAAGCCCGCGAAGACCTGGAACGGGCGCGCCGCGATACCGATGCGGGAGAGCGGGCGCCGCGCTTCACGGCGCTCCACGTCCGACAGGGTCAGCGGCTGGAGGAGGCTCGCGCGGAGCGCGAACCACGCCTCGCGGGCTGAGGCGCCTCGGGCCACGCGGCCGGTGTGGGTCCGCTCGACCATCTTTTCGAGATCTTCCTCGGGCAGGAGGTGAACCAGCACGTCCGAAGCGCCGGTCGCGGCGGGGCCGCAGCGATGGTTCGCGCGGCAGGCAGTTTCGTACGCAGCGCGAGCGTCGTCGCCCGCGGCGCGACGCTCGACGATGGTTCGGAGGAACTCGGCGAACGGGCGCTGGCCGCCGGCGGCGAACTGCTCCTCGCGCAGCACGTTTGCGGCGACGGGGCCACCGACGGGATCGGACGCCACCTCATCACGCCAGTGCGCGTAGCCGTCCCGGTGGCCTCCCAGCGACGACACGGCGTCACGATGGCATTGCGACTCGATCGGCGCCGCGGGGAGAGCCATGCGCCGCAATTATCGTCAACGGCGAGCGGTCGGCAACTTACTCCTCGACCGGCCGCTTGGATGGAGGGCGAGGCGGTGGGTTCGGGAGGGACGGCGACGAGGGCGCGCTCGCCTCAGCGACGCGCGCGCGGAGGTGCGCTCAGCCGGCCGCCTGCGCGAACGGGTGGAAGCCCCAGATCGCGAGGTAGCCCATCGCCAGCAGCACGAGGAAGAACACCATCGACACCTTCTCCATGCGCGCCTGGGCCTTCGGCGTGGTGGTCAGGCCGAGCGTCATGCCTGCGCCCCACACGCCGTTGCCGAGGTGGTAGGCGACGCCGAGGATGCCGAGCGCGTAGACGGTGAGCGTCGCCGGCTCCGCGAACGCCGCCTGCATCCCCGCGTAGCTCTCGTGGCCGCCGACGAGGTGCTCGCCGTACCCGAACGCCGGCAGGATGCGCGCCTTGACCACGTGCGCGCCGAGGAACAGCAGCACGCCGAGGCCCGAGAGGCGCTGCAGGCCGAAGCGGAGGTTGGAGAAGAAGCGGTAGCTGCCGATGTTGGGGCGGCCGCGCGCGATGATCTTCAGGCCCATCCAGGCGTGGACGAGGATCGGCAGCCCGAGCCCGAACACCTCGAGGAAGATGAACGCCGGCGACGAATTCGTCGTCTTGAGGTGCTCGTCGAAGACCTTGTCGCCGCCGAGCGAATAGAGGTTGGTCCACAGGTGCGCCACGACGTAGGCGCCGAGCGGGACGATCCCCAGCAGCGACATGATCTGCTTGCCGGAGACGAGACGGGTGGAGGGCTTGGCCACGGCAACGGAAGAGCTCATGGCCGACCCTTTTAGTGGAAATGCGCGCGGCGATCAACTCCGCGCTGCCCGACCCCGCGAGCCGAACGCCTACTTGCGCTTCTTGCGGCGGCCGAAGAAGCCGCGCTCCGCGGTCTCCTCGACGGCGGGCGGCGCGGCGCCCAGCGCGGCCGCGAGCTCGGTGACCGCCTTGCGCTGCGCCTCGTTCAGCTGCGTCGGCACGCGCACCTGGAAGCGCACGTGGAGGTCGCCGCGGCCGCGGCTCTCGAGGTGCGGCACGCCGCGCCCGCGCAGCGTCGCCACCGTGCCCGGCTGCGTGCCCGGCGGCAGCTCGATCGACTCGTCGCCCTCGAGGGTGGGGACGGTGACGCGCGCGCCGAGCGTCGCCTGCGGGAAGCTCACGTCGATCTCGGCGGCGAGGTCGTCGCCCTCGCGCTCCCAGCGCGGGTCGGGCTCGACGGCGAACTGCACGTAGAGGTTGCCGGAGGCGGCGCCGGGGCTCGCCTGCCCGCGGCCGGCGAGGCGCATCGTGGCGCCGTCGTCGACGCCCGCCGGGATGTCGAGCGTCACCTTCTCGGTCTTCCGCTCGACGCCGCCGCCGTGGCACTCGGGGCACTTGTCCTTCACCACGCGCCCCTGCCCGCGGCACGACGGGCAGGTCGAGGCGATCCGCACAAAGCCCATCGCCTGCATCACCTGGCCGCGCCCGCCGCAGGTGCCGCACATCGCCGGCGACGATCCCGGCCGCGCGCCCGACCCGCCGCAGTGGGTGCAGGGCACGTGGCGCTCGATGGAGATCTCCTTCTGGCAGCCCTTCACCGCCTCCATGAAGGTGAGCTCCACCTGCGTCTGCAGGTCGCCGCCGCGACGGGAAGCGCGCCCGCCGCCGCCGCCGAAACCCATCCCGAAGATGTCGGCGAAGTGCGACAGGATGTCGTCCATCCCGGAGAACCCGCCGTCGAAGCCCCCTCCGCGCGGACCGGCGTGGCCGTACTGATCGTACAGCGCGCGCTTCTCCGGGTTGGAGAGCACCTCGTAGGCCTCGGCCGCCTCCTTGAAGCGCTCCTCGGCCTGCTGATCGCCCGGGTTGCGGTCGGGGTGGAATTGCATCGCGCAGCGACGGTACGCGCTCTTCACCGCCGTGGGATCGGAGCCCCGTTCGATCCCGAGAACCTCGTAATAATCGCGTTTTTCCATCGCCGAATCACGGCGAAGCTAATCTTGCCTCGCGAGGGTGTCAAGGTAAGCGGTGGGCCGGTTTTCCGTCGCTGACTGCGCGCGTCGCGCCGGTCGTCGCGGGGCGATCGCTTGCCGTCGCCGGGCGATGGTTCCACATTGCCGCCATGCGCCGCCTCGCGCCGCTCGCGCTCCTCGTCGGGGCCTGCGCGCCCGCTCCCGCGCTCGGGCCGCCGGGCGGGGCGGTGCAGGCCTCGGCGAGCGCCGCGGACACGACCCTCACCGTCTACTCGGCGCCCTGGGCCGGCAGCCCGTGGGACCTCGCCGACTTCGTCACCCCGGTCGCCGTCGATCTGTGGAACGGCGGCGCGGCGCCGGTCCGGATGTCGTACTTCGACGTCGTGCTCGTCGACGAGGCCGGCAGGCGCCACGCCGCGATCGATCCGTTCGTCGGCCCCGACGACGGTGCGACGGGCGATCCGATGATCGGCGGCGTCGCCGTCGCCTCCGCCCGCTGGCGCGCGACGCGGGCGGTCGGGCCCCACCCGCGCGCCG
>JAJXSP010000353.1 GCA_021784515.1 Myxococcales bacterium
GCCGGCGGCGGTTCCCGCGGCTCGGCGCGCCTCCCCGTCGGTGGCGGAGGGATCGCGCGCCCACCGCTCGGCTCCTCCTCGGCCAGCTCCGGGCGCGCGGGCGCGGTCCCGTACGCCGCCTCGATGTACTCGAGCAGCGCGTGCAGCTCGTCGAGGAAGCTCTCCGCCATGTAGTCGTGCGTGCGGATCGCGCGGAACGCCGCCGTCCACGGGTGCCCCTTGCCCCGCGGGGCCACCGTCGTCATCTCGAAGAAGGCGCGGACGCTGCTCTTCAGCGTGAGCAGCTTCGCGCGTCGCTCGGCCTCGGACGCCATGGCCGGCGAGCGTACACGAGATCGGCCGCCCCGTCGTCCCCGCCCGCGATGCAGCAGGCCGGGGGGAACGTGGTAGAATGCGCCGCTTTTTGCGGGTTCCGGGAGCCCGCCGACGATGGAGATCCAGTTCTTCGCCGCCACCGACGTCGGCCGCCAGCGCGACCACAACGAGGACAACTTCCTCGTCGATCCGAAGCTCCAGCTGTTCGTGGTCGCCGATGGCATGGGTGGCCACGCGGCGGGCGAGGTGGCCTCGCAGATCACCGTGCACGAGCTGTCGCGGGGTGTGCGCGACGAGGCCGCGGTGATCGAGCAGTACGGCCGCGCCGAGGACGCAGCGGCCGCGCGGCAGGCGATCCTGACGGTGCTCGAGAACGCGATCCAGCGCGCCTCCGCCGCCGTGTTCCGGGCGGCGCAGGAGGACCCGGAGAAGCGCGGCATGGGAACCACCGCCAGCGCGCTCCTCCTCGCCGGCGACCGCGGCTTCATCGCCCATGTCGGCGACTCGCGGATCTACCTCGTACGGCAGGGGCAGGTGCACCAGATCACCGAGGACCACTCGCTGGTCAACGAGCTGGTCCGTCGGGGCAAGCTCAAGCGCCACGAGATCGACTCCTCGCCCTACGCGAAGTACAAGAACGCCGTCACGCGCGCCGTCGGCGCCAACGAGTCGGTCGACGCCGACACGCTCGACTTCGACGTGCTCCCCGGCGACCGCTTCCTGCTCTGCTCCGACGGGCTGCACTTCTACCTGCGCGACGGCGAGCTGGGCCGGCTGCTCGATCACGGCGAGGTCGCCGAGGCGCCGCGCCGGCTGGTCGAGCTGGCCAACGCCGGCGGCGGCCACGACAACATCACGGCGGTGGTGGTGCGGATCGCCGACGAGGCGGCGCGCGGCCCGTCGCAGCGCGCCTCGGACCTGTCGAACCGCGTCGAGGTGCTGAAGTCGATGCCGCTGTTCCGGCACCTCACCTACAAGGAGATCATGTTCCTGCTCAACGTCACGTCGGTGCGCGAGGTGGCGCCCGGCGAGACGATCCTCGTCGAGGGGACGCCCGGCGAGGAGCTGTTCGTGGTGCTGGCGGGGCGCGTGCGGCTGCACAAGGGCGAGACGCGGATCACCACCTTCGAGCGGGGCGCGCACTTCGGCGAGATGGCACTGGTCGATCGCGCGCCGCGCTCCGCCTCGGCGACGGCGGAGACCTCGGCCAAGCTGCTCACGCTGCGGCGCGACGAGTTCTACCAGATCATCCGCACGCACCCGACGCTCGCCAACAAGATGCTGTGGGCCTTCGTGCAGGTGCTGACCGAGCGCCTGCGCAAGACGACGGCGGACCTCTCGGGGATGAAGCTCGAAGCGGCGGCGCCCGAGGAGCTGGAGGACCTCTCCGACGACGCGCTGTTCGAGGACGACTAGCTCGTCGCGCCCCGAGGGATCCCCTTATTTGCGATCGCCGCGAGTGCCTCGCCTGCGACGAGCAGCAGACGCTCGACGGACAAGTAGGTCCGGCGATCACCGAGGAAGGCATCGAGCCCCATTCCCGCGACCAGGGCGATCGCCTCCTCGGCTGCGTCGAGCGCCTCCGCGATCCACAGGCCGGCGTCACGCGACAACGACCGACTCCGCCTCGACGCGCGCGCATCCGGGGGCCGAGCGCGCCGCGGGTCACCACGTCGACGTGGCGCCCGAAGAGGGAGCCGAGGTAGTCCTTCAAGTCGAGGAAGGTCGACCACGTCGGGACGGTCGAAAACTCCACCAGCACGTCGACGTCGCTCTCGGCGGTCGCCTCGTCGCGCGCTGTCGAGCCGAACAGGGCCACCGAGGCCACTTGGAACTGCCGGAGGTCGGCCAGATGGGGCCGCAGGAGGGCGATCGCTTCTTCGCGTCGCATGCCACGAGCCTGGCACGGGCTCCGAACGATGCCTTCGCGCTCCCGGTTGGTCAACGCGGTCGCAGCGCCGCGAGCGCCAGGTCCGCGACCACGGGCAGGTGGTCCGAGGCCAGGCGCGCGTCGGGCGAGCCGTCGACGCGACACTCGCGCACCGTCACGCCGCCGCCGACGTAGAGGCGGTCGATCCGGATGAGCGGCCGCCGCGACGGGAAGGTCTTGTCCGGGGCGCGCCCGCCGGCGCGCGCCGCGTCGTCGAACTCCGCCTCGAGCGCCTGCGTGACCGGGCCGGGCGGCCAGTCGTTGAAGTCGCCGCCGACCACCGTGGGCGAGGTCGGGACGCCGCCGAACGGGCCGATCTCGTCGAGGAGGATCTCGAGCTGCGCGCGCCGCTCGCGCCGGCCGAGCCCGAGGTGGACGTTGGCGGTGACGATCCGCGCGCCGTCGGCGGGGCCGTTCACCTCGACGCACAGGCACACCCGCGGCTCGCGCCCGCGCACCGAGAGGTCCCAGGTGCCCGCCTCGATGACGGCGCCGCGGGTGAGCGTCACGTTGCCGTAGCCGTAGGGGGAGCGCTCGAGGGTGATGCCCAGCGTCGAGATCATGCCGAGCGCGTCGGCGAGCGTCCGCGCCTGGTCGACCGGAGGGTGGACGCCCAGGTTGTCGCCCACCTCCTGGAGCAGCGCCACGTCGGGGGCGAGGGCGCGGAGCACGCGCGCGGTGCGGTCGGGATCGAAGCGGCGATCGACGCCCACGCAGCCGTGGACGTTCCAGCTCACGACGCGCAACGGGTGGTCTTGGCGCGCCGCCCGGGCTCGACGTAGCGGGCGCGGAAGAAGCGGTGCAGCTCCTCGGCCCGGACGACGCCGTCGAGCGGCACCGCGACGTCCGACGGGTGGATCAGGAAGCAGTCCAGCTCGTCGGGATGGACGCCGCCGTGCGAGCCCAGCTCGAAGTCGAAGGCGACGTTGCCGGCGCGGGCGAAGGCGCCGAAGAGGACGAGATCGCCCGAGCGCGGCGAGGCCGCCACCTCCGCGAGGCGCCCGGCGAGCAGCTCGACGCCGACGGCGCGGAACGGCGGCAGGCGGGCGAGGCGCGCGCGGTCGGCGAGCGGCACCGCCTTGCCGTCGACGAGCACCACGGGGCCGCCGCGGGCGCGCGCGACGATCAACCCCACCGCCTCGCACCGGGTCAGCGCGCCGACGAGGTGCGGCCAGCCGCGCTCGATCTCGTCGAGGCGCCGCGGGTCGGGCTGGCCATCGAGGTAGACGTGGGCGATCGATCCGCCGGTCACCACCGTCACCTCCGCCGGGAGGCGGGCCGCGCGCAGCCGCCGCTCGACGCCGCGCGCGAGCCACGCGAGGTAGAGCGCGACGGACGCGTGCAGCGGCGGCGACAGGGTGCGCGACCACAGCTGCGCCGCGCGGATGCGCACCAGCGCGCGGATGTCGTCGCCGCGGACGTCGGCGGCGGTCGGAGCGGGACCGGCGTGGCGCAGCACGAACGCGCCGAGCTCCTCGCCGACCAGCCGCTCGAAGGGCGTGGTGGCCGACTGCCCGTGGTCCGAGATCACGAACAGGTCGTAGCGATACTCGGGCACCGACTCGGCCGCGCGCGCGATCCGCTCGATCGCCTCGTCGACGCCGCGGAGGTTGTAGAAGGCGAGCAGGCTGTCGGGGCCGCGGCGGTGCGCCGTCTCGTCGTAGCCGAAGTAGTCGGCGTAGATCGTGGGCTCGCCGCGCAGCACGTCGAGCACCGCGCCGTGCGTCGCCACGTCGCGCAGGATCACGCTCACGAAGAGCCGCATGTAGAGGTAGCGCCACTCGAAGCGGGTGGTGCGCTGCCGTCGGAAGAAGCGCCACAGGTCGAGCGCTCCGGCGGAGAGCTCGACGCCGAAGCGCGCGGCGACGTGGCCGGCGATCGTCGCGCCCGTGGCGAGCGAGGCCAGCCGATCGAACAGGTTGTGCAGCCGCGGCCGGGGGAGCGGCGGCGGCGCGTCGCTGCCCCAGCACACGAGGTTGAAGAAGGCGTCGCGGGCGCGGCCGACGAACAGCGTGCCGTACGACACGCCGCCCGCCAGCAGCGACGGGCCGCCCAGGCGCGTGAGCTCCTCCTCGACGGCGGCCACGTCCTCGGCGAGGTCCATCCGTACGGTGCGGCCGAGCGCGCGGTCGTGCCAGCCGAAGCCGGGGATGCCCGCGGCCGTGCCATAGAGGAGCGCCGCCTGGTGCACCGGCGTCGAGGGCGCGGTGGCGGTCCGGAGCCGCTTCAGCGACAAGCTCCCCGACGCGAGGCGCGCCGCGAGGTGCGGCATGGTGCCGCCGGCGAGCGCGCGCACCAGCCGCTCCGACGAGAGCCCGTCGATCTGCAGCAGCAGCAGGCGCCGGCGCGAGGGCTCGACGGGGGCCGCCGCGCGCCCTCGCCGCGCCAGCCGCCGCAACCAGTCGAGCCCGGCCCGCACGTCGCCCATCGATGGAAGAGTCAAGCAGCGGCCATGCCGCCACCATCAGCGTGAGCGAATCAGCGCGGCGACACGGCGGCGACGAGATCGTCGAAGATCGGGCCCAACCGGGGCGCCGCCAGCTCCGCCGCCGCCGCGCTCGCAGCGAGCAGCGCGATCGCTGCCCGCCGGAGCCGCGGCGTGGCCAGCGCGCGGCCGAACGTCCAGTCGAGCAGGTAGAGCGGCAGGACGAGCGCGACGGTGAGCACCAGCGCGGTCGGCCCGTCGAAGCCGACCCGCAGCGCGCACCAGGCGACCACCGCCGTCGCCAGGTTCACCGCGTCGCGGGCGTAGCCGAACCACCAGCGGCGCGCCCCGCCGCGCCCGCGCTCGAAGCGCCGCAGCCGCTCCAGCGCGACGCCGTACGCCCCGGCGATGCCGGCAACCACGACCGCCGCGATGACCCGCCCGATCCCGTTCATTGCCGTCCCGCGGACCGCGTGGTAGGTTCCGGACAGCGAGGAGGCGCCCCACTCATGGGTCTTGGTATGGGCGAACTGGTTATTCTGCTGATCATCGTGCTCCTGGTCTTCGGGGCGGGGAAACTGCCCCAGATCGGAGATGCGCTCGGCAGGAGCATCAAGAACTTCAAGCGCGCGGCCGCGGGAAGCGACGAGATCGACGTCACTCCCGTGAAGAAGCCCGCCGAGATCTCGCACGAGGGCACGCCCGGAAAGGTGGCGGCGCCCGTCGACGCCGACACCAAGTAGCGCCCCGTCCCGCGCTGGATCCGATCGCGCGGCCCGTGGTAGCAATTCGAGCGCGTCAGGAGCGCAGTCATGGCCGAGTCGAGGGTGATCAAGCGCTACGCCAACCGGAAGCTCTACGACACCCAGCGCAGCCGCTACGTGACGCTGGAGCAGATCGCCGAACTGATCCGGGTCGGTGAAGACGTCAAGATCGTCGACAACAACACGAAGGAAGACCTCACCTCCGTCACGCTGGCGCAGATCATCTTCGAAGCGGAGAAGAGGCAGAAGCACTTCCTTCCGCTGGGGGCGCTGCGGAACATCATCCAGTCGGGCGGCGAGTCGCTTCAGGAGCTGGCGTCGCACGCCGGCGCGCGCGTGCGCTCGGTCTTCCGGCGCGACGTGGAGGGCCAAGCCCGCGACGGCGGGCTGCTCCAGGGCCCGACGGAAGAGTCGGAGCTGGCGCCGGACGCACCGCCCGCCAAGACGACGGACGACGGCTCGGCCGGCCCGGGCAACGCCCTGCGCGAGTTCCTCGAGCGATCGCAGCAGACCTTCGACGAGTGGCAGAAGCGGGTGGACGAGCGGGTGCAGAAGGTGGTCGAAGCGCTCGCGCCGTGGACCGGGCTCCAGAAGGAGCTGGCCGAGCTGCAGCAGCGCCTGGGCGACCTGGAGAAGCGGCTCTCCGACGACGCCTCCTCCGATTCGCGCGCCGAGCCCTGATCCCTGCGGGCCAGACCCTCCGGCCTGCGGCCGCGGTCCTTGAGAACCCCCAAGCCCCGTGATAAGAAGTCCGGTGCGGCTCCGTCGCCGCCGCCGGCCGGAGGGCCGGCGCGCGGACCCTGAGGCCGCAACCACCGGGAAAGGCCGATAACGATGCCCAAGCAGATCCTGCTCGTGGACGACAGCGTGACGGTCGGTCGCATCGTCGAGATCACGTTCGCCCACGAGGACTTCGTCGTCACGGCGGTGCGCAGCGGCGACGAGGCGCTGGCGCGCGCTCGAGCGGGCGCACCCGACGTCGTGCTCACCGACGCGGGGTTGCCCGGAAAGAGCGGCTACGACCTCGCTGCCGAGCTGCGGTCCGCGGGCGTGCGGGCGCCGCTGCTCCTGCTCACGAGCAACTTCGCGCCCTACGATGAAGCGCGCGGCCGCGCGGCGGGCATCGACGGCGCGATGGTGAAGCCGTTCGAGACGCAGGCGATGATCGATCGCGTCCACCAGCTGGTGAACCAGCGCGCC
>JAJXSP010000354.1 GCA_021784515.1 Myxococcales bacterium
CGGGCGTCCCCGCACCCGCCGCTCCCGCCGCGCAGCCCTTGGGCGCCGCCTGGCGTGGCGACGAGCAGGGGCCGCGCCGCCGCCGTCGCCGCCGTCGCCGCCGTCGGGGTGGCGGGGGACAGGTGCAGACCGAGCAGCCCATCGACACGCCCGAGATGGCGGCGGTCGTCCAGAGCCTGCGACGCCAGTTCGGCCTCCACTCGTTCCGCCCGGGACAGGAGAGGATCGTCCGCAACGTGCTCGCCGGCGAGAACACCCTCGCGGTCATGCCCACCGGCTCGGGCAAGTCGCTCACCTTCCAGCTGCCGGCGATGGTCCTCGACGGCGTGACCGTGGTCGTCTCGCCGCTGCTGGCGCTGATGAAGGACCAGACCGACAAGCTGAAGAAGCGCGGCATCATGGCGGCGCGCCTCGATTCGACGATCACCGAGTCGCAGACGCGCGCCACCCTCGAGCGGATCGAGGAGGGGCAGCACAAGCTCATCTACGTTACGCCCGAGCGCGCCGCTTCGACGGACTTCAAGAGCGAGCTGGGCGGCCGCAAGGTGTCGCTGTTCGTGATCGACGAGGCGCACTGCGTGTCGCAATGGGGGCACGACTTCCGGCCCTCGTACCTCAATCTGCGGCGCGCCATCGACGACCTGGGGGAGCCCCCGGTGCTGGCGCTCACCGCCACCGCCACGCCGCGCGTCGTCGACGACGTCAAGGATCGGCTCGACATCCCCGACGCGGAGGTGGTGCACACGGGCTTCGCACGTCCGGAGCTGGCTTTCGAGGTGCGCGAAGTCGCCGACAAGACGGCGCAGATCAAGCGCCTGCTGCGCCTGATCCGGCGCATCAAGGGATCGGGGATCGTCTACTGCTCCACCATCGACGCCGTCGAGATGATCGCTCAGGGGCTGCCGCGCCTCGGGGTCCGCGTCTGCAAGTACCACGGCAAGATGACGAAGCTCGAGCGCGACGAGCAGCAGCAGCGGTTCATGAAGAACCAGGTGCGCGTGATGATCGCCACGAACGCCTTCGGCCTCGGCGTCGACAAGCCCGACATCCGGTTCGTGATCCACTTCAACCTGCCGGGATCCGTCGAGCAGTACTACCAGGAGGCGGGCCGCGCCGGCCGCGATGGCAAGCAATCGCGCTGCATCCTGCTCTGGTGCCCCGGCGACGAGAAGGTCCAGGAGCACTTCGTCTCGCAGAAGTACCCGGGGCGCGATCAGGTGCGGCAGGTCGCCTTCGCGCTCACCGCCGGGCCCGGCCCGCTGAGCGAGATCGCGCTACGGGCGGGCGTGCCGCAGAAGAAGGCGCAGGTGGTGCTCGCGATGCTCGAGGAGGCGAACCTCGCGAAGCTCCTCCCGGGCGACATGTGGAGCCCCGCCGAGGACGTGGCCGACGAGCAGGTGGTCTGGAACGCGGCGGAGGCCTATCGCAAGAAGCGCGACGTGGACCGCGAGCGGCTGCAGGCGATGATCGACTACGCCGAGACGCGCCGCTGCCGCGTGCAGACGCTCCTCGAGTACTTCGTCGAGGAAGTCCCGCCGTGCGGCAAGTGCGACAACTGCACCGGCCGCAACGCTTCGGCGGAGGACGAGGGCGACGACGAGCAGGAAGAGGCGCCGGAGGAGCGGCCGCACATCGAGATCCCGTCGCTGCCGCCGCCGCCGCGGAAGGACCCCACGACGCTGTTCTGATTCGATTGCGCGGTCGGCGGCGGAAGAGGGAGCAGAGGCTTCCAAGCGGTGCAGGCGGGGGCTCGTCCCCCGCCTGGCCGCGGCGGCTACTTCTTGTCGGCGTACTTGTCCGGGTTCTTCTCGAAGGCAGGCTGGCACTTGGGGCAGCAGAATGCGTAGGTGCGCCCCTTGTGGGTGGTGAACTTCGTGTCGTCGCGCACGACGAAGTCCTCGCCGCTGACCGGGCAGACCGCCTTGGCGCCCTTGGCCGGCTGCTTGTCGAACGAGCGCGCGGCGCCGGCGGCGGCGGGCTTGTCGGCGTGGGCGACGGCGGGCAGGACGGGCGCGCCCGCGAGGGCGGCGATGGCAAGGGCGGATCGAGCGATGCGGTGGATCATCGATTCCTCCTGTTCCGGGTGAGTGCCGTACCGTATAGCGTGGAGACGGCCGCCTGGCAAAAGGATTCAATCGCCTCCGGCTGGATTGCGCGATTGCCGGATTGAATGGAATCATGGCGCCCCCGTCCAATCGCCGAACCGATCGTGGCGACCAGGCCCCGACGGAGAACCCCAGACGGAGGTCCCCGGCGCAATGCCCCGGCCGCCGGCCTCGCACAAGGAGAACGCCATGCGCAAGACCATCCTCGCCCTCGCCCTCAGCCTGGCCGCTCCGGCGGCCTTCGCCGCCGCGCCGCCCTCGGGCAGCGCGCCGGCGCCCACCACGCCCGCGCCGGCGAAGAACCACCGCCGCAATGCGAAGTCGGTGACCGAGGGGACGAAGCCCGCCGAGGGCAAGTCCGAGGCGCCGAGGCACAAGGGCGCCAAGAAGACGAGCAAGAAGGCCGAGAGCGGCGAGAAGCCGGCCGAAGCCGCGCCCGCCAAATAGTCGGTCGAATGGCGGCGACGCCCCGGTTCAATCGCCGGGGCGCCGCTCGGTTTCATTCATTGCGGGATTGCGATGAGCGCGATTCGGTTTCGCTCAGGCAATCGGCGACTCGATTCCGGTCTGCTCCCACAGCCGCTCGCGGAGCGCGGTGTCGATCCAGGCGAAATGGCGCTGCTCGTCGCCGAAGTTGCGGCGCAGCACGTCGAGCACGTCGGGCGGAAATGCCCTTTGCACGTGGCGCGCGTAGACGTCGTTGGTGAGGCGCTCGTTGGAGAGCATCGCGCGCAGCGTCGCCTCGGTGCCGACGAGGCCGGCCACCTTGGTGAAGCCCTTGCGCACGACGCCGCGGAGGTCCGGGCGCTTGTTGGGATCGCCGCCGAAGCGCTGAACGAGGGCGTTGAGGTCGGTGCAGTGACGTTCGTGGTCAGCTTTGAACTGGATGAGCTGGCGCTTGATCGCCAGCTCGGAGATCGAATCGATGGCGGTCTGGTAGGCGCCCACCGCGTCGATGTCGATCTGGAGCACTTCGTTCAGCTCGTCGACGATCTTCTCCTGCGAGAGCAGCATCGTGTCCATGGCACCTCCCTCGGGTCTCCCCGCTTTTCGACAGAGAGGGCGTGCAAGGAGGGATCCGTGGACGCGACGAACCCGCGGATCCCGCGAGCGCCGCGGATCAAGCGAGGGCCGTCAGGCGCCGCGACCAGGCGCAGCGGCGCGTGGCCGGGTCGAGATCGACCATGACCCCGGCGGCGCCGACCTGGCAGACCGCGGCGACGAGGTCGAACCCGCGGCGCTCGGGCACCTGGGCCGACCACGCACCCTCGACGGAGAATGCGGCGATCGCCGCCCGCGCCTTGTCGTCGCTGGTGAAGCAGAGGACGTAGGTCGAGCCGTCGACCTCCGCCTGCAGCAGCGTCGATTGACCGGCCGTGGGGGCGACCTGGATTACCCACAGTGCGCGGCGGAGCGCCCACTGATCGCTGGCGACGTCGATGGCTGCCTCCTTTCGGAGGACCATCGGTGCAAGCCGGGAGCCTTCAGCCGCTCCCGCCCGCCTGCCACGCTGGTCGGCGCCCCTGCGGGACGCGGCTCAGTCGTCCGTTTTGCCGTCCCAGCGCCACTTGCCGCGCTCGCGTTCCTCGGGGCGCGCCGAGCGCTTCTTCTGCTCGCTCTTCTTGTCGGGGCGCGCCTGACGGCGGCGCTGCTCCTCACGCTGCGGCTCGGCCGACGCCATCGGGCCGCGGAAGCCACCCTCACGGGGGCCGCTGAACGGGCGCGGACCACCGAAGCCGCCGCCGCCCGGGGCACCCATCGGGCGCGGCGGACGGGCCGGGCGCGGCGCGCCGGGGGCGCGCTCCTGGGCCTTCTCGACGAACACGTTGCGACCGGCCAGGGCGTTTCCGTTCCAGTCCTTGATCGCCGACTCGGCCTCGCTGTCGCTGGCGACCTCGACGAATGCGAACCCGCGCGGGCGCTGCGTCTCGCGGTCTACGGCGATGCGGACGCTGTGCACGGTACGCCCATTCTGCGAGAACGCCTCCCGCAGCTCCTGCTCGGTGATCGAGTAGGAGAGGTTGCCAACGAAAAGCTTGGTACTCATTCGCTCCTTCTTGTTTCCTGAGGTTTCGATTCTTTCTGGACGGATCCGTCCAGATGCGTCCACGATAAGGGCTTGCGGATCGCTTGGCAAGCGCGATCTGCGGCTCACGCGCGTTCGCGCCCCGTCGGAGGGCGCCCCCGAGCCGACCCGCTGGCCGACGGCGGCCGCCCGTGCGGACACCAGCAAGGCGCTTGCAGCGGGTGAATGAATGAAGCCTGCGGCGCGTCCGTCCGGACGCCCGTTGCTCGGAGCGTGCCCGAGCGCTCGTTCCCGTGGCATACTGGGTGCTTGATCGAGGGTCGACCAGGAGGCTCGCCATGCGCCGCAAGATCCTTTCTCCTTCGTCGCTAGTCGCCTCCGTCACCTTTCTCGCCGCGGCCGGTGCAAGCGCGCAGCCTCTGCCCGAAGACCACCTGATCGACGAGCAGGACTACGCGCAGCAGCAACCGCCCCAGGCGATGCCTTGGCCCGCGCCGCGGCCGGCGCAGGATCCCTACGGCTATCAGGTCGGCGCTGGCCAACCCTACGATGGACAGCCGGCGTGGGCCCAGCCGCCCATCGAGCAGGCCGAGATCCCCGACGACGCGAGCGAGGTTGACGACGGCTACGATCCCGAGGCGTATACCGACTTCCAGGACGCGCTGGCGCCGTATGGGACCTGGGAAGATGTGCCCGATTACGGCTACGTCTGGTCCCCGTCGGAGACCGTCGTCGGGGCCGGGTTCACTCCCTATGGCGGCGGCGGGCACTGGGCCCTCAGCGACTATGGATGGACCTGGGTGAGCGATTGGGACTGGGGCTGGGCGCCGTTCCACTACGGGCGATGGATGTCGTTGACCGGCTATGGTTGGTGCTGGATTCCGGGGCGCACGTGGGGACCCGCGTGGGTCTCGTGGCGCTTCGGTGGCGGCTACGTCGGCTGGGCGCCGCTCCCGCCGCGCGGCTATCGCGTCGCGCCCCCCGTCGGCGTGCACACCGCCTGGCGCTTCTCGACGGCGGTCGAGTTCGGCTCGACGCACCCGCGGCTCCTCCCGGCCGCGAGTCTGGGCGGCGTGTTCACGCGCACCTCTCCCGTGCTGAACGTGACGACGAACCGCGCGGGCATGCGGATCAACGCCGGCCCACAGGTCGCCGCCGTCTCCGCCGCCGCCGGCCGCGCCTTCGTGCCGACGCCGGTGCACACCCTCGCCGCCGCCGCGCCGCGGGCGAACATCGTCGCGCGCACGCCGAGCGCGTTCGTCCCCGGCAGCGCGCCTCGCCCTGCCTGGCGCTCGTCGACGGTGCCGACGCGCCTCCCGATGCCGGCTGCCCAGCCGGGCACGTCCTCGCCGGGCTATCGCGGCGGCTGGAACGCTCCCAGGAACGCCGCGCCCTCGTTCGCTCCCCGCGCCGTCGCGCCCGCGCCCTCGTACGCGGCGCAAGGCTGGGCCGCTCCTCGCTCGTCGTACGCCGCGCCGAGCTGGGGCGGGGCGCGCAACGGATCGCCGGCGCCGCGCTACTCGGCGCCGGCGGCACGCTACTCGGCTCCGGCGCCACGCTACTCGGCCCCGCAATATTCGGCGCCCGCCGCGCGCACCTTCGCGCCCGCGCCGCACTACTCGACTCCCGCGCCGAACGTTTCGGCTCCCGCGCCTCACGTTTCGGCTCCCGCGCCTCACTACTCGGCGCCGCCTGCCCCGCACGTTGGGGGCGCCCGCTTCGGCGGGGGCGGCTTCCGCCGTCGCTAACCGCTCCCGCGTCGCGAGTTGCACTTCGGGCGCGGCGCGCCCAAGACTTTCCACATGACCAAGGCCGCACCGCCCCGTCTGCTCGTCGTAGACGACGACGCCGCGGCGACGGCTGCCGTCTGCGAGATGTTCGCGAACGCCGAGTTCGAGGTGGACTCGGTGGGCTCGGCCGAGCAGGCGCTCGAACGGTTCCGCGGCAGCACCTACGCGGTCGTCCTGGCCGACCTGCAGCTCCCCGGCGAGAGCGGCCTCGACCTGGTGCGGCGGCTGCGCCGTGAAGCGCCCGCCACCGCGGTCGTGGTGATGACCGGGCACGCGTCGGTGCAGACCGCGGTCGCCGCGCTCAAGCTCGGAGCAGCCGACTACCTCGTGAAGCCGGTCAACCCGGCGCAGCTGCGCAAGCTGGTCGAGAAGCTCGCGCGCGAGCGCCCCGCGATGCTGCCCAACACGCTGCTCACCGCCGAGGCGCCGGGCGACGAGGTGTTCGAGGGCATGCTCGCGCGCTCGGCGGTGATGCACGCCGTCTTCGAGCGCGTCGTGCTGGTCGCCGCCACCGGCGCCACCGTGCTCGTGCTCGGCGAGACCGGCACGGGCAAGGAGCTGGTGGCCCGCGCGGTCCACAACCGCTCGCGACGGAGCCAGGGCCCGTTCGTGCCGGTCCACACCGGCGCGCTCTCGAAGGAACTGATCGAGTCGGAG
>JAJXSP010000355.1 GCA_021784515.1 Myxococcales bacterium
GCCGCGCAGCAGGGCGCGCCCGCCGCGCCGCACGCGACGCACGCGCCGTCGGCGCACACCTGCCCGGCGGCGCAGGAGTCGCCCGAGGCGACGCAACGCTGGCCGACGCAGCAGCCGCCGACGTCGCAGCTCCCCTGGCAGCAGCGCTCGCCGGCGCCGCCGCAGTTCTCGCAGCGGTGCGTCGAGGGATCGCAGCTCCCGGCGTTGCACTGGTTGCCCGGACAGCAGAGCGCGTGCAGGTCGCCGCAGCCGCTGCACGCGCCGTTGATGCAGGTGCTGCCGCGGGCGCACTCCTGGTTCTCGTCGACGCACAGTCCGGTCTCGCCGCAGCAGCCGATGCTGCAGCCGTCGACGCAGCAGGGATCGCCGGGCTGGCCGCAGGACACGCACTTGCCGGCGGGCCCGCACACGCCGCCGTTGCGGCACGAGCCGTCGCCGCAGCAGGCAGCGCCGACGAAGCCGCACGCGGCGGCGAGGTCGGGCGTGGCGACGGCCGAGAGATCGGGGACGCCGCCGTCGGTGAAGGAGAGGGTCCAATTGGGGTTCGACTCGGTGCAACCGGCGGCGAAGCCGACCGCGAGGCAGAGGACGAGACCCGTGGTGAGGGCAGGGCGCTTCATCGGCGCACTCCTTTCGAAGCAGGCATAGCGCACGATCGCCACTCGCGTTACTTCTTCCCCGCCCGCAGCAGCGTTCCCTCGTGGCGCGTCTGCGTGCCGACGACCCACACGTCGTTCTTCCCGCTGCCCCACACCCGCGTGTACGTCCCGAGGCCGGTCGTCGTCCACGCGGCCTTCCACGTGGCGCCGCCGTAGCCCGAGTGGAGCACCTGCTCGCCTCCGACGGCGTACACGTCGTCGGCGCCCGATCCCCAGACCGACACCAGGTCGACGTGCACGCCGCTCGACAGCGCGACCCAGCTCTTGCCGCCGTCGTCGGAGTGGAGGAGCGTGCCGCGGTCGCCGGCGACGTAGACGTCGTTCGGTCCGCTGCCCCAGATGGCCTCCGGCGACTGGCCGCAGCCGGTGTCGGGAGCGTCCCAGCTCTTGCCGCCGTCGAGCGAGTGGCGGATCGCGCCGTCGGCGCCGATCACGTAGACCTCGTCGGCGCCGGGCGACCAGATGGCCGAGGGCGAATCGATCGCCACCTCGTGCGTGGTCCAGGTGGCGCCGCCGTCGGTGGAGTGGCCGAGCGCGGTGCCCATCACGTAGAGGCTGTCGGCGCCCGCTCCGGCGATCCCGATCAGCTTGCGCACCGGCGTCGGGCGGCGCAGCCAGGTCTTGCCGCCGTCGGTGGAGCGGAGCACCGCGCCGTCCTGCGCGGCGGCGAAGACGTTGTCGCGGCCCGCTCCCCACAGCCCGACGAGGTCGGCGGTGCTGCCGGTGGAGCCGGCGATCCAGGCGCGCTCGGCGCGGGCGGACCCGGCGGCGAGGCAGAGGCAGAGCAGGGCGAGAGCGGAACGGGGGTGGATCATCGGCGCGGCTCCGGAACGGATCAGGCGCCTACCATCCGGCCGCGCGGGACGCGAGTCAATGCGCGCCGAGCGGCGGCGGCCCGACGAGGCGCCGCCGCCCGAGCGCACGCGCCGCCAGGTGGCGCGCCAGCAGTGCGACGAGCGCCGGCTTGTGATCGGCCAGCACGAGCGTCCCCGACACGCGCCCCGCCCACAGCGCGAGCGCCGCCGGGTCGTGCAGCACGAGCGCGAGCCACCGCTCGGGGCGCGCGGCGCCGTAGAGCAGCCGTGCGGCGAGCGCATCGAGCGCCAGGTCGCGCCCGACGGTGGCGCGGCGGAGCGCGTGGCGGTAGCCGGCGAAGGAGAGATCACCGCGGGCGAGCCCGTCGAGGATCGCGCGCGCCGCGAGCCGACCCTGCTCGAGCGCGACCGCGATCCCCTCGCCGGTGAGCGCATCGATCCCCGCCGCGTCGCCGACGGTGATCACGTGCTCGGCCGCCACCCGCCGCCCGGCGCGGTAGCCCCACGCGGGCCAGCCGCGCAGGCGGATCGCGCCGAGGTGGACGCCCTGCTCGGAGAGGCGCGCCCGCGCCAGCCGCTCCAGCGCCGCGCCGCCCAGCGACGGTGACGGCGCGTGCAGCAGGCCGACGTTCCACAGCCCGCCCGGCGCCGGGAACTTCCAGAGGTAGCCGCGCAGCCCGTCCGCCATCGGCGAGAAGTCGTAGAGCATCGGCTCGTCGGGCGCGCCGCGCGCGGGCACCTCGGCGCACAGCATGCGGAGCGGACGCTCGCGCTCCCCACCGTCGAGGCGTCGCCGCACCAGGCTGCCCGCGCCGTCGGCGCCGACGAGCACGCGCGCCTCGAACTGCTCTCCGCCCGCGCGCACCGTCACGCCCGCGGGCCCGACGGCGAACTCCTCGAGCGGCGTCCCCTCGCGCACCTCCACGCCGCGCTCGCGCGCCTGCGCGACCAGGCTCGCGTCGAAGTCGATCCGGCGCACGATCGTCACCGGCCGCGGCAGATCGATCGCCCGCTCGACGGCGCCGTAGCGCACCCGCGCCCGCGGCGACGGCAGCGCCGGCACGCGCAGCCCGAGGCCGAGCGCCCGCATCGCCTCTTCGGCCCGTCCGGTGAGCCCACCGCCGCACGGCTTGTCGCGCGGGAAGCGCGCGCGGTCGAGCACCAGCACGCGTCCGCGCAGGGCGCGGTCGCCGTCGAGGAGCGCCACCGCGGTGGCCACGCCCGCCGGCCCGGCGCCGGCGATCACCACGTCCCAGCGCGCGCTCACGTAAGCGGCGGACACGCTGCCGCGGCCGGCCGGCCGGGCGAACTGGGAAGCGATCGCGCGCGCATGAATCCTCCCTACGGGGCGGCGAGGATAGCGCAGCGCGGCTGCCCGGCGTCGGCGACGAGCGCGGGCCCTACTTGATCAGCGCGAACGTCAGCGTCGGCTGCACGAACAGATCGATCGCGCCGCCCGGCACCGGCTGCCCGCCGTGGACCACCACCTTGGCCACGGCGAGCAGGCCGAGCGGCGTCTGGAAGCTCTTCGCCAGCATCGAGAGCGCCGCCTGCCCCGCGGGCGTGAGCGACATCTGCATCGGTTGGTTCATCGGCACCGTCTGGCCGCGCGGCAGCGGCGGGATGGTGCCGAGCAGCGTCGCGTTCGGGTCGGTCTCGGTCTTGATGGTCGACGGGCCGACGTAGACCTGCACCGGCGGCGTGTCCACGGTGAGCGTGTTCGTCGGCGCCCAGTAGGAAACCGACTTCACGTCCACGTGGTCGACCGCCGGCGAATTGCCCACCGCGGCGACGAACCCGCCCTGCTTCGTCAGGTCGACGGGGATGGTGGTCCGCACCGTGACCGTGAGGATGCACTGGCCGCCCGAGCACGACGGCGTCGCGCCCTGCACCGCCGGCAGCTTGGTGCAGTCGGCGTCGCCCGAGCAGGCCACCATCGGCAGGTTGCCCGCCGCGGGCGCCCCGAAGTCCTCCTTCATCTCCTGCGGCGGCACCGCGTAGTCCACCGTCGTGAGGTTCTTGATCTCGTTCTCCACGAGACCGCAGCCGGCGACCCCGATGGCGAGCAGGACGAGCGAGCGAAGCGTAGTCGTCATGGCGGCTCCTCGATAGGTGACCCGCGAAAGGCTAGCACGCGCGACCGGAGGCGTCCGTGAGGTATCCTGCCGGTTCACCGACGAGAGAAGACCCCTTGGAAGCTGCTCCTTCGATCTCCTGCGCGCCGGAGGCTGCCTCGCTCGATCTCGATCGCGTCCCCAAGCGCACCGTCGTCGGCGCGCACGGCGTGACGCTGGCCTACTGGGTGATGGGCGACGGGCCCCGTACGCTGCTGCTCGCCAACGGGCTCGGCGGGCGGCTGTACGCCTGGGAGCCGCTGATCCGGCGTTTCTTCCCCGAGTACCGGCTGATCACCTGGGACTACCGCGGGCTGTTCGAGTCGGGACGGCCGGCGCGGCGGCACATGAGCATCGCCGACCACGCGGGGGATGCGCGCGCCATCCTCGACGCCGAGGGGATCGCCCGCGCCGTGACCTTCGGCTGGAGCATGGGTGTCCAGGTGGCGCTCGAGCTGGCCACGCTCCACCCCGATCGCATCGCTGGCCTGGTGCTCCTCAATGGCACCTACGGCCACGCCTTCTCGAGCGCCTTCCAACCGCTGTTCCCGTTTCCGTGGATTGGCCGGTGGGGCCACGTCGCGATCGAGCACCTCGTCGATCACCCCGAGCTGACCGACCACATCGCCGCGCTCTACAAGCGCACCATGACGCCGACGCTGGCGCTGTTCTGGCTGATCTCGCGCACGCCGGCGGCGCGCACGCGGCCGCTGCTCGAGCGCTACCAGTCCGACATCTTCGGAGGCGACAACTTCCACACCTTCCTGCGCATGTTCCAGGACCTGGACGCCCACTCGGCGTATCACCACCTGCGCGAGCTCGACGCGCCGGCGCTCGTCGTCAGCGGGCGCTTCGATCTCCTCACGCCGGCCTACCAGTCGCGCGAGATCGCGCGGCGCATGCCGAACGCCGAGTTGCTGCACCTCGATCGCGCCAGCCACTTCGCGCTCGTCGAGCGGCCGGAGGCGGTGCTGCCCGGCGTGGCGCGGTTCCTCGACGGGCGCGCTCGCTGGTAGGGGCGAGGGCCTCCGCGATCCCGCGCGGCGGCGTCCCGTCGATCACTTGACGTCGTAGCGCAGCCGCAGCCCGAAGCGCAGCCACTCGTGGATCGCCTTGTTGCCGATCGGCCCGGAGACGGAGGAGCCGTCGACGCCGAGGTTGCCCGTGTCGTAGCGCCCGACGGTGAAGGTGGCGAACGGGCCGAGGCGCAGCGCGCGCCACAGGCGCACGTCGACGCCCGCGTCGAGGTGGGCGAACTCCATCCCCTGGAGATCGAGCGTCCCCGGCCCCGGCGAGACCGAGAAGTGGAACGCCTCGTAGCCGAGGCCCGCGCCGACCCACGGGTCGATGCGTGAGCGCGGCAGCGCGTGCACCTCGAACACGACGCCGGCACGGAGGTCCCACGCCGAGCAGGATGTGGTGGGCAACGCGCACGGCCCGTCGGCGCCGTGCGACACGACGCCGGGCGCCATCTCGACGAATGCGCCGACGTGCAGGTGCGGGAGTGCGCGGTAGCCGAGCGAGACGCCGACCGGGATCGCGCCGCGAAGCGCGCGCGAGAGATCGCTCTTGCCGGTGCCCCCGTCGTCGGCCGCCGCTCCGAAGGGCATCGCCCAGCCGAGGCTGAGGCCGAGGGTGAAGCCGCCCTCGTCTCCGTCGTTCCTCCGGAGGGGCGGCATGCTCGGCTCGGGGAAGGGCGGCGGGTCGGTGCTGAGCGGCTGCGCCGCCACCGGCGCTGCGAGCGCCGACAGGAGCAGCGCGCGGCGCAGCGACGGGGCGAGGCGGGTCACGGGATGAGGATGGTCGATCCCGTCGTCTTGCGCCCCTCGAGGTCACGGTGCGCCTGGGCGGCATCGCGCAGCGGGTAGCTCTGGTTCACCGCGACCGAGATCACCCCGCGCCGCACGAGGTCGAACAGCTCGGCGGCGGCCGCGTG
Organism: Myxococcales bacterium; assembly: GCA_021784515.1. Classification (GTDB taxonomy): domain Bacteria; phylum Myxococcota_A; class Polyangia; order Palsa-1104; family SHYY01; genus SHYY01. The sequence continues at coordinate 5,525 of JAJXSP010000355.1, forward strand.
CAGCTCGCCTCGCGTGGCGACGTAGTCCCCGAGCGTCGGGCGCGTGAGGAACAGCGAGCCGCGCGCCAGCTCCGAGAGATCGACGTCGCGGACCGGGCCCGACGCGTTGCCGTAGCTCACCATCAGCCCGCGCGGGCGGAGGCACTCGAGCGAGCGATGGAAGGTGTCGCGCCCGACGGAGTCGTAGACGACGGGGAGCATCGCGCCGCCGGTGACCGCGCGGACGCGGGCCACGAAGTCCTCGCGGCCGGTGACGACGACGTGGTCGCATCCGTGGGCCCGCGCGAGCGCCGCCTTCTCGTCGCTGCTCACGGTGCCGATCACCGTCGCGCCGAGGTGATGCGCCCACTCGCAGGCGATCAGCCCGACGCCGCCGGCGGCCGCGTGGATCAGGACCGGATCGCCCGGCTTCACCTCGTACGTGCGCCGCAGCAGGTACCATGCGGTGAGCCCGCGCAGCGTGATCCCGGCGGCGGCGCGGTCGTCGATGTCCGAGGGCAGCGGCACGGTGCGAGCGGCGGCGACGACGCGCTCCTCGGCGTACGCCCCGGGCGCGCCGAGGACATAGGCGACGCGATCGCCGACGCGGAGATCGTCGACTCCCGGTCCGACGGCGGCGACGACGCCGGCCGCCTCGACGCCGAGCCCGCTCGGGAGCGGCAGCTTGTAGAGGCCGGTGCGGTGGTAGGTGTCGATGAAGTTGACGCCGACGGCGCTCTGCCGCAGGCGCACCTCGCCGGGGCCGGGCGCGCCGACCGCGATCTCCTCCCAGCGCAGCACCTCGGGCCCGCCGGTCTCGTGGATGCGAATGGCGTGAGTCATGGGCTCGCGTTTTCCGGTCAGGTCCGTCGCAGCAGCAGCGCCTCGATCTCCTCGGCGGCGCTGTAGGGATCGACCTCACGCGCCGCGACGCGCTCCACCAGATCGGGGCGGGCCTCGAGCGCGCGATCCACCGCGACGCGCAGCCGATCGTGGATCACCGCGCCCAGCACCGCCAGCGCGCGGCGGGCCCGCCGGCCACCGTCGCGGTGCGCGCTGCCGGAGTGCGCG
>JAJXSP010000356.1 GCA_021784515.1 Myxococcales bacterium
CGCGCACGGGCGAGCGTTCGCGCGACCGGTGCGGCGCAGGGGCCTCGGCGCGCACGATCGCTGCGCGCGCGGGCCGAGCGACCGCCTCGGCCGTGGCGCGCGAGGCGGCGAAACGTCGGCTCGGTCGACGCCGAGGCGCGTCGAACGCGCGCACAGACAGCGGACGAATGAATCCAGGCCGTCCCTACGGGCTGATTTGCATCAAGACGTCATCAGCACATTCCCACGCTGGTGGACAGTCGACAACCGGTGTCGTAGCCATCGCCACGCACGTACAGGTGTCGCGCATGCGACGTTCGCACGAACGCCGAGGGGACCCGTGATCGCGGGTCGCTCGGCGGTCGGGCGAGGTCGCTTCGCTCTTCGAGCGCATCAGCCTGGGCGTGGCGACGACGGCCCCAGCGAGGCCTCGTGTCAAGAGTCCATAAGTCCGCATCTCGGCTCCGGCCGGGACCGGGGTTCGTTTTGTCGAGAGGGAGAATGGGGATGCGGCGGGTATTCTCGATGGCACTGTTCGCCACGGCGCTCTCGATCGCGACGGGCGCAGGGGCCTCGCTGTCCGACAAGGCCAAGGGGGGCGGTGGGAGCAGCACCGGCGGCGGCAGCACCGGCAACAACGGAGGCGTCGGCCCGACGCACGACGCGCAGGACACCCTGGTCGGCACCGACGACGAGGCCGAGGCGCGCCGCGCGGCGAAGCCGTGGTTCGTCGACGGCGAATTCGAGTACCACCACTTGATCCGCCAGAACGACCTCGGCGGCGATCAGGGGAGCGAGGGCGACGCCGCGAACCGCAACTTCAACTACCTGCTCCTCACGGCGGGCTACGACTTCTCGAGCAAGGACCGCCTCACGGTCATGTGGGGCGTCTACCAGCGCTTCCTCGCGGACCCGGGCGAGTCCGGCATCCGCAGCGACGACGGCGTCGTCGCCTACACGCGTGCGATCCCGCTCGGGTCGACGACCACGCTGCGCATCCAGCCCCGCGTGACGATCCCGCTCTCGTTCGCCAGCACGGTGCTCGCGGGCATGATCATCTCGCCCCGCCTCTCCGCCTACGTCGACCAGAGGATCGGCCGCTGGGTCACGCTCTCGGTGCTCGGCTACGCCGAGTACTACGTCATGAAGTACGCCTCATACGCCGGCGGCGCGGCGAACCCGCAGACGAACCTCGCGGCGCTGGTCACCGCCGAGATGGACATGCCGTTCCTGCCGGCCCTGACGGCGGGCATCACAGTGTTCGGCGCGCGGACCACGTTCTACGAGGTCAGCAACGGCATGAACTACGGCACCGTGGCGCAGTACGGCACTACGCCCGATCCGTTGGTGCCGAACCAGCCCGCCAACGGCTCTTACGGCGGCGAGGCCTACGTCCGCTACGACCTGCCCAAGTTCGTCACCGGGCTGCAAACGAGCCTCCGCGCGGCGTACGCCGAAGGCGACGGCACGCTCGGATACCAGCCGCTCTTGCACGACGGCGTCGGTCGATTCGACCTCTTCTATCGCCACTACTCCGAGCTCTATTTCACCCTCATCGCTCGGTATTGAGGCGGGTTGGCCTCGCGTCTGCCCACTCGGATCCAGAAGTCTCCGGTCGCCAAGCGATCGGCTCAGTTCTCGTCTCTTCGGGAGTGACAGGAGAATCCATGCGTAGCCACCATCTCGCCGCAGCAATCCTTGCCGCGATTGCGCCGCTCGCCGCCATCGGCTGCGAAGACGGCCCGAACGACCCGTACAGCCCTGCCCCGGCGACCGCGGGCAGCACTTGGAACGACGGCCAGCACACCAACACCGTCGGCTCCGCCAGCGCCAACTACGACGCCGGCAACAGCAGCGCGACCAACGCGGTGGATCTCTGCAGCGCCGACCAGATCGCGGCGGCGCGCAAGAAGTACTTCGCGGCCCCCATCCTCCCGCCGGGCGTCGCCGCCGGCATCGACCTCGCCGGCGGCCCCGCTGGCGACGGCAACGCGCAGTTCGACCCGGGCGACCCGACCAAGGTCGACGGCAGCTACTACGCGTCGGCCGCCTATCGCTCCAAGGAGACTTGGGTCGGCGTCACGCTCGAGAAGGCCGAGCAGGTCCTCTGCCAGAGCTCGCCGACCAGCTTCTACTACGGCCTCACCAACCAGGCCGGCTGGGGCGACGCGCAGGAGATCAGCGTCGTCTACGACACCAACACGCGTCTGCTCCAGGAGATGGACTTCTCGCCCGGCTACATGGGCACGGTGGAGCTCGACTCGCCGAAGGACTCGAGCGGCAAGTCGACGCACTACAGCTGGAACCTCCAGTACCAGCCGGTCCAGGTCAGCGTCGGGGGCGGGACGCCGACGGGCCTCACCATCGACTGGGGCGACGAGGATCCGACGCACCCGGCGAGCTACCACGCGGTGGTCCGCGCGCTCTACAACGCGTTCGTCAACACCTACCCGAACGGGTTCCCGCAGGAGGCGAACTGCGAGGCGACCTCGCACTGCAGCGCGCTCAACCTCGGCGGCAACGGGTTCATGTTCTTCTACCCGTTCCAGATGGGGTTCTACACGGCGTCCGCCTTCTCGGGCAGCGCCCAGACGAACAGCATCCTGGTCGGCATCACGCTGCAGAAGACGAAGCTCCTCGGCTTCTCGAACGCCAACGTCACGCTGCGCCTCGACGCCGCCGGCAGCGGCCCGCAGGCCGTCACGAACAAGGTCTTCGGCACGCAGAAGAACTGCAACTACCGCCTCGGCCAGGACTACCAGCTGTTCCACGACACCTGCGTCGCGCCGTTCGACGCGGCCAACCCGCCGCCGCCGAGCGAGTCGAATCAGATCGAGGACAACAAGCTCTTCGGCTCGCTGCTCCACGGCGACGAGGACTACACGTTCGACATCGTCGGCGTCGACCCGAACTTCGGCGCCTCGTCGCTCTCCCCGACGGCGGTCGTCGGCGACTCCGATCGCCCCAAGGCCGGCGATCTCGCGCGCAGCCTCACCTACGATCAGAACGCCCTCGGCCCGCTCACGACCGACTACGCGAACAACGACGCGAGCAACCCGGCGAACCTCGACTCGCACGGCCGCGGCCTGCTCGACCTCGAGTGGCTCACGCTGGTCCAGCGCTACATGCAGCAGAACGTCGGCGTGACCGCCGACCTCGGCGACCCGGACTGCATCGCGAACCCCGGCCGCTACGGCGCCGCGACCTGCGCCGCGCCGTCCGACTGCGCGACCGGCTACGTCTGCCAGTCGAAGCAGTGCGTCGCCCCCGCGGGGACGACCCCGACGCCGGGCGCGTGCGGCCCCTATGCCTGCGGCGCAGGCGGCCTGAAGGTCTGCTCCGGCCTCGAGGGGGCCGTCACCACGGCGCCGCCGGCCTCCGTCTCCGACTACGTCATGCTCGGCGGCGGAAGCCCGACTCAGCTGAAGGCGAACGCGGTCGGCAAGGCGGCATTCACCTTCTCGGATCTCCAGGCCGGCATGCACCCGTCGGCCACCTGGCAGGTCCACTTCTGCTCGGCGCCCGCCTCCACGCTGATCGATCCGACGACGGGGATGATCGACCCGGCAGCCGCCGGGCAGCTCTGCCCCAGCCCGGGGAGCGCGTACCCCGGGCCGTTCAACCAGATGATGTACCAAGTCCAGCGCAACCTGGACAAGGCGACCCAGAAGGCGCACCCGGAGCTCAACGATCCGCGCTTCTACTTCGAGCGCTTCGCGAACTCGGCGATCAAGTTCTTCATGAACGCCGACAACCCGGCCGCGACGGTCACGACCATCGACGCGACGCCGCTCGATCCGTACAGCATCTTCTACGACGCCATCGGCGCGGGCCAGTTCGAGATCGCCGAGTACGTCGACCGCCGCGCGGTCAACACCGGCTCGCTCAAGCAGCCGCTCGATCTGGTGATCACCGCCGACCCGGTCGACGGCATCATCAATGACTACACCTTCACCGCGTTCAACTTCCGCGGCGAGACGGCGGTCTACGAGGCGCTCACGCAGGTGTCGACCGACCTGCCCGGCGCCGAGGAGGTCCTCCTCAGCAACGTCGTCGGCAGCCCGGTGCTCGTGAACGCCTACGCGCCCTACGGCGGCTACCCGTGCGCGATCAACACCGACCCGTCGAAGTGCCTGGGCTTCACCGGCCCGGTCGACGCGAGCGGCAACCCGATCCTGAAGGTCTACGCGCCGGCGTGGGGCCACACCATCTTCAACATCGCCAGCGGCACTTCGAGCTCGCCGTCGGGGGTCCAGATCACGGCGATTCAGCCGCTGCTCGGGCAAGCGACCGTGAGCCTCCCGATCTACAAGGACCCCTACGACATCTTCAACACGACGAACAAGGTCGTCGGCGCGGTGTCGAAGATGATCCCGTATCTGCCCAAGCAGCAGTACGTCGGCTTCCCGGTGGCGTTCGACGGCAGCCGCGACAAGTTCGTCTCGACCTACAACGTCGACTTCAGCGGAACGACCCTGTCGCTGAGCGTCGACTGGGACATCCCGACGGCGAACATCAACGCGCCCGAGAGCATCAACAAGCTGCCTGTCGATCTCGGCATCAAGGCGATCGAGACCACGGACTTCTTCGGTGACGTCTTCGTCTGCGCCGAGACCGATCCGATAAGCCTCGTGCCGGAGCTGCTCACGGTGCACATGTACACCTCGGCGCAGAACGTCCTCGACTACCTCGCGAAGTACGACGGCGCCACGCACAGCGGCGTCCCGTACCCCAACGCGGTGGTCGATTGCGGGATCGTGCTGACGTACAGCAGCTACGGCAACAAGCTCGACTACATCACGTCGCAGGCCAACGGCTTCCGCCTCGGCATCAACGCGACCTCGGGCACCATCGGCCGCATCGTCGACGTCACCGTGTTCGATCCGTCCGTGGTCGGCACTCTCGGCCAGTGAAGAAGAAGGCTCAGGAGCTCAGTATCATGCAGACCAGAATTCTTCGTGGGGCCTTCTGCCTGGGCGCGCTGGTGGCGATGTTCGGCACCGAGGCGTGCGCGACGCAGCGCCCGTCGCGTAACGGCGTGTTCAACGAGAACCAGTATGTCCGCAAGGACTTCCTGGTCGCGAAGGTCGACGCCAACGGCAGCCCGCTCGCCCAAGACCCGGGCTGGCTCGCCACCTACGCGGTGACCGAGACCTCGACGCCGAACCTCCTCGGCAGCGCGGCCAGCGTCTGGGGCGGCCTGTCGGTCGGCACCGACCAGCTCCGCTTCCGCGTGACGCAGGACCACCTGCAGGCGCTCTCGATGCGCAAGTTCTCGAACCCGGTGAACCCCGACGGGAACCCGGATCCGACGAGCACCACCGACGTCGTGCTCAACTCGTGGCCGGCGACCAACGTCGACCTCAAGTACCGCATCAACCTCGACGGCGAGCGCACGAACTTCTACGAAGAGAACCAGGAGCTCGACTGGCAGCAGCGCCAGTGGCTGAAGCTGAACTTCGCGAAGAACGACTTCAGCGATCTCGCGCCGCTCGGCGAGTACACCAACGACCTGCTCAGCAGGTGCGCCGACACGAGCAACAGCTCGGCGACGCTCGTCGACGGCAGCTTCAAGGTCGAAGGGCAAGAGACGCCCGATCTCTCGGACGACTACATGGAGTGGACCGTCCAGGTCACGCTGCCCATGCGCGTCGACGACACGACGTGCATCCAGGCGTACGGACCGATGGCCGACGCCGCCTTCAAGTTCGGGCAGACCAACGTCACGGTCAACCTGAAGTACTCGATGAAGCGCGCGACGCCCGACGCCCAGCTTTCGTACAAGCCGTGGCCGATCGGCGAGAAGGACCCGATTCACCGCAAGTACGGGCCGTTCCTCGTCACGGTCTACAACCGTGATCCGAGCACCGACCTCGTCGCCGCCAACCAGTACGTCGGCCGCTTCGATCCGGCCAAGCCGATCGTCTGGTACTTCGACAAGAACTTCCCCCAGAAGTACAAGGCGATGTTCAACGACCCGACGACGGGCATCGGGGCCGCGACCAACGCGATCCTCGCCAAGTCGGGCGCGGCGGCGCGCGTCGAGTTCCACGACTACAACGACGGCGGCGTCGCGCGCGAGTACGGCGACATCCGCTACAACTTCCTGCGCTGGGCCTCCGACCAGGACCTGCAGGACGGCTTCGCCGGCGTGACGATGCCCGCGTTCGATCCGCGCACCGGCGAGATCGTCAACGAGAACATCGAGTTCAACGACTTCAACATCCAGGACTACTACGTCCAGCGCATCGACGCGTTCCTCACGGGCATGGGCCTCGGCGGCATCAACGGCCCCGACGCGGTGGCCACCACGACGCTCGACGCCAACGGCAAGTCGGTCAGCTACCAGCCGAACGACCCGCTCAACCCGTCGGGCTGGAAGGTCGGCGCCTGCACGGCGGGCTCGCTCGCGCGCATCGTGCCGCGCGCGCTGCTCACCAAGCACAACGCGAATTCGACCGTGTTCACGAAGATGCAGCAGTATCTGAACACGAACAACACGGCGACGACCGACTCGACGCTCAACCACCTCGGCCCGCAGGACTGGATCGGCCCGCATGGCCAGGACTTCCTCGACTCTTACTTCAAG
>JAJXSP010000357.1 GCA_021784515.1 Myxococcales bacterium
CCGTTCCCGATGCCGCCGCCGCCGGGGCCGCGCCCGACGGTGCCGAGGCATCCCGCGCAGCCGAATGCGTCGCCCACCTGCGTCCCCTGCAGTCCGCCCAGCACGTCATTGGCGGCGTCGCCGAGGGCGGAGTCGTCCTTGGAGAAGACGGAGGCGAAGGGCGAGCCCGGCGCCATCCCGGTCAATACCGACAGCACACCGGTGTTGCGGGCCGCCTGCTCGGCATATTGCTTCGCCAGGTGCGGGTCGAGGTTCTTCGCCGGTCCCTTGATCTGGAATTGCCCGACGCGGTTGCGCGACTTCGGATTTCCCATCACCCCATTCGGGCCGGGCGCCTTCTTCCCGACCCCGCCGGCCTCGGCGAGCTTCACCGTCTCCTTGGGATTCTGCTTCTCCTCCTGCGGCGGCTTGATCACGAAGGTGCCGAGTCGCGAAACGGCGGGGGTGTTGTCGAGGCTGAGGGAGCGCGGCTCGGGCGGGAGCGAGAATGCCACTCCCAGGAAGATGGCGAATGTGGCCGCGGCCACGCCGATCCACGCCAGGGCCGGACCGTCGAGGCGCAGCGGCACCGGGTAGCGCCGCGGCGCCGCCACCGCGCGCACCAGGAACGAGGCCTCGCCGACGACGACGCGGGCGCGCGCCCCGTCGGAGAGCGGCCAGGCATGAGCCCCGGCGAGGCCGAGCGCGGGGAAGGCGAGGTGGCGCGAGACCAGCTCGCCGAGCGGCGCCTCCTTGCCGTCGAGGAGCACTTCGCCCTTCATCGCCGCGGTGAAGAGGAGCTCCCAACCCTCGCCCCCGATTGCCGGGCGCACGAGAGGGAAGCGCGAAATGGGCAATTCGCTCCCCGGCACGTGGGCCTCGGCGCGCGGGTCGGGGCCGATAGTGAATGGCTGGTTCGCGTCGCGGGCGACGAGGTGGCGCACGTCGAGGATGGCGTCTTCGAACAGGGTAATGACCTCGATGGCGCCGCGGGCGCTCTCCTCGATTGCTTCGCTCAGGCGGGGGTCGATGGGCACACTCGTGGACAGGGGAATCCCGATTCCCGTGGACATGGCTCTCCTCCAATCGCGGGGGACTCGCTCATCGCTCGTGAGCGAGAGCGCCGGCGCCGGTCGCGCGCGAACACGGCAAAACGACCGACGCCGTGAAAGACAATCGGGGAGAGCTTCGGTTCCCGGGAATTTCGGGAGGCCGGTGAATCAGCCCTTGCGCAGCCAGTGCTCGACGAGGCGGAGGAGGGGCGAGGCGACGCCGGCGGCGCGCAGGTTGGCCAGCTCGTCGATCTCGTCGAGCGGCGCGTGGACGCGGATCCGGCCCTCGTCGAGGAAGGCGAGGTGGGTGGCCCAGCGGTCGAGCCCGTCGAGGATGTGGGTGGCGTAGAGGATGGCGGCGCCGCGCTCGCTCTCGGCGCGCAGGAAGGCGAGCAGATCGGTCCGCGCGATCACGTCGAGATCGGTCGTCACCTCGTCGAGCAGCAGGAGGTCGCTCGGCGGGAGCAGCGAGAGCAGGATCTGCACGCGGCGGCGCTGCCCGTCGGAGACGCGGTTCATCCGCCAGCGCGGATCGACGGCGAGGAGCGCCAGCAGGCGATCGCGACGCGCGGGGTCGCAGGCGCGATGCGCGAGGATCTGCTCGACGCGGATGTCCACGTCGAAGGGGAAGTGGCCGCCGAGGAAGGCCACCCGCTCGACGAGCGCGGTGTCGGAGAAGGCGGGCCGTCCGAGCACGCGCACCGCGCCATCGGCCTCCATGTGCTTGCCTGCGACGAGGCGGAGGAGCGTGGTCTTGCCCGCGCCGTTGGCGCCGACGAGCAGGCAGCGGACCCCGGGCGGGAGGGCGAGGGAGAGGTGGTCGAGCACCGGCGGCTCGTCGCGCGCGTACGAGAAGGTGAGGTCGTCGATGGCGAGGACGGGGTCCATGCGCTGGCGAGGGTAGCGTTGACGCTCGCCCCGCGCGACTCGATACTGCGGCTCGTGGCGCCGCATCACGTCCTGTCGCTCTGCCTGCTTTGTGCCTCGTGCGCGCGCTCTCCGGACGCGCCCCCCGAGCGCCCGGACTTCCGCTGGCCGGTCCGCGACCTCACGTGGCTCGGCTTCGACGACGACGGCGGCGCGCCCGAGCCCGAGACGTCGCCCGACCTCGCCGCGCCGGTGGCGAAGGGATCGGGGCCACCCTATCCGATCGTCCTCGTGCACGGAATGGCGGGCTTCAAGAACATCGGCCCGCTCGAGTATTTCTGCGGCATCCCAGAGGCGCTCCGCGGCGCCGGCCACGACGTGTACGTCTCGAAGGCCGACCCGATCAACGACTCCGAGGTGCGCGGCCAGCAGGTGCTCGCGTTCGTGCAGGGCGTGCTTGCGCAGACCGGCAAGGCGAAGGTGAACCTGATCGGCCACTCGCAGGGCGGCTTCGACGTGCGCTACGTGGCGAGCGCGATCGGCGGTCAGGTCGGGGCGGTGGTGACGATCGCCGCGCCGATGGGCGGCGACCCGCTGGCCGACATGGCGCTCGGCGCCGGCCAGCCCGCCAACGACGCCATCGACGCGCTGCTCTTCCTGTACGGCGCGGCGATGGGCTTCGACTCCGACGCGCGCGCCTCGATCACGCAGCTGTCGACCCCGGCTGCGGCGGCGTTCTTCGCCAAGCACCCGGACGATCCGCGCGTCGCCTATTTCTCCATCGCCGGCCGCTCGGAGAAGGCCGGCAACGAGGGCGACTGCGTGAACCCCGACGCGCCCACCTTCATCAGTCGCTGGGACTTCGACGTGGACCCGCTCAACCCGATTTTCCTCGTGAGCGCGGCGCTGCTCGACGGTCTGAACCCGAAGCCGATCCACGACGGGCTGGTCCCCGTCGCCTCGGCGAAGCACGGCACCTTCCTCGGTTGCATCCCGGCCGACCACATGGACGAGGTGCACCAGCTCTTCTGCACCGGACCTGGGCTGGGCAACCACTTCGACGCCGTCGCCTTCTACCAGGACCTCGCGCGCTGGCTCGTCGCCCACGGCTACTGAATTCGTAGTTTTCGTAGATTTGCCAATCTGCTGGCGAGACGATAGAGTGCCGCAACCATGCCGGCCTCGTTTCCCACCCCTGGGGCCCTGCCGAGACTGGTACCGATCGACGTCGCCGAGGCGGCCGCTCGTCGGACGGAAGAGGAGCTGTTCGCCGTCCTCGGTGCGCTCGGCGACGGGGTGATCGTCGCGGACGCCGGCGGCGCGGTCACGCGGATCAACGCTCGTGCTGCGTGGCTCACCGGCTGGCACGACGCGCTCGGCCGCTCGCTCGACGAGATCTACCGCGTCCGGGGCGAGACCCTGCACGCCCCTCGTCCCCGCACGCCGCTCGAGGACATCCTCGACGAGCCGGCGCAGGGCAAGCCGAGCCGCACCGTGCTGATCACGTCGCGCGACGAGCGGCTTCCGATCGTCGGTGGCCGCGTCCCGTTGCGCGGCCCCGACGGCGTCGCCTCCCGCACCCTGGTCTTCTTCCGCGACGTCAGCGACGAGCGGCGCGTCGAGGCTGCGCTCGCTTCGGCGCGCCACGACTTCCAGGAGGTGATCGAGAAGACGCTCGACGGGATGGTGATCTGCCTGGGCGGCGAGGTGGCCTACGCCAACCCGGCCTTCACGCGCGCGCTCGGCTACGCCGAATCGACGCAGCTGGCCGGGCGGCGGCTGCTCGAGCTGCTCCACGCCGACGAGAGGCGCACCGTCGCCAACGCGCTCGCGCAGGCCGGCGCCGGCGGCCCGGGCGTCCCCCACTCGGAGACTCGCTTCCTGCGCGCCGACGGCGAGACCGCCACCCTCGAGCTGTCGCCGGTGCAGCTCATCCAGTTCGAGGGCGCCTCGGCGGTGCTCCTCGTCGCGCGCGACCTCACCGAGCAGAAGCGGCTGCAGGCGCGGCTCATGCTGTCGGACCGCATGGTCGCCGTGGGGACGCTCGCCGCGGGCGTGGCGCACGAGATCAACAACCCGCTCGCTGCGGTGATCGCCAACCTCGAGGTGCTCTCCGAGGAGCTGGATTGCCTGATCGGCGATCTCTGCTCGAGCGAGCCGGCGCTCGGACAGCGGCCGGTCCCGGCACCCGGGCGCCCGACGGCCGAGCGCGTGGTGGCGCTGCGCGAGACGTTGCACGACGCGCGCGAGGCCGCCGAGCGGGTGCGCGTCGTGGCGCGCGATCTCAAGACCTTCTCGCGCTCCGACGACAGCCGCACCGGTCGGGTGGAGCTGCCGCCGGTGATCGAGTCGTCGATCAACATGGCGTGGAACGAGATCCGCCACCGCGCGCGGCTGGTGAAGGACTACGGCGACGCGCCGGCGGTGGAGGCGAACGAGGCGCGACTCGGGCAGGTGCTCCTCAACCTGCTGCTCAACGCGGCGCAGGCGATCCCCGAGGGCCAGGCGCAGCGGCACGAGATCCGCGTCGCGACCCGCGCCGACCGCCGCGGCTGCGCCGTCGTCGAGGTGAGCGACACCGGCGAGGGGATCCGCCCCGAGGTGCGCGACCGCATCTTCGAACCCTTCTTCACCACCAAGGCGGTTGGCGTGGGCACCGGGCTCGGGCTATCAATCTGCCGTGACATCGTCACGTCCTTCGGCGGGTCGATCGAGGTGCACAGCGAGATCGGCCGCGGGAGCCTCTTCCGCGTCACCCTGCCGCCGTGGGGAGGCCGCGTCCGCGTGAAGACCGCGCCGATCACCGTGCCGACGGGAAAGCGGCGCGGCCGCATCCTCATCGTCGACGACGAGCCCTCGATCGGCACGGCGCTGGCGCGCGTGATCGGCCACGAGCACGACCTCACGATCCTCACCAGCCCGCGCGAGGCGCTCGATCGCCTGCGCGGCGAGGAATCGTTCGACCTGATCCTCTGCGACCTGATGATGCCGGACATGACGGGGATGGACCTGCACGACCAGCTCCTGCGCGACCGGCCCGACGTCGCGGCGCGCATGCTGTTCGTCACCGGCGGCGCCTTCACCCCGCGCGCGCGCCAGTTCCTCGACGCCATGCCCGAGCGCCGAATCGACAAGCCGTTCGACGTGGCGGCGCTGCGCCGCCTGATCGCCGAGCGGCTCTCGTAGACGTCCGACGGTTGATTTCGACCGTGCGCCTTGGGATATCCTGCGCCGCATGATCGCCGTCACGGGTGGGTCGGGTCACGTCGGTGCCAACCTGGTGCGCCAGCTCCTCGCGCGCGGCGAGAAGGTCCGCGCGCTGGTGTGCGACGACGCGCGCGGCCTCGCCGGCCTCGCCGTCGAGAAGGTGCGCGGCGATCTCGCCGACCGCGCCGCGCTGCGCCGGCTCCTCGAGGGCTGCGACCTCCTCTACCACCTGGCGGCGAAGATCGCGATCGGCGGCGAGAGCTGGGACTTCGTCGCCGCGACGAACGTCGAGGGCGTGCGCAACGTGACCGCGGCGGCGCGCGAGGCGGGCGTCCGGCGGATGGTCCACTTCAGCTCGATCCACGCCATCGAGCCGCGCCCCCTCGACGGGACGGTCGACGAGACCCGCCCGCTCCGCGACGGGCTGCGCGGCCCGCGCTACGACCGCTCGAAGGCGGCCGGCGAGCGCGTGCTCCGCGACGCGATCGACCGCGGCCTCGACGCGGTGGTGGTGTGCCCGACGGCGGTGCTCGGCCCGCACGACTTCAAGCCGTCGCGGATGGGCAGGGTGCTGCTGGCGCTGCGCGGGCGCCGCCTGCCCGGGCTGGTGGACGGCGGCTTCAACTGGGTGGATGCGCGCGACGTCGCCGCCGGCGCGATCACCGCCGCCGAGCGCGGCAAGACGGGCGAGCGCTTCCTGCTCTCCGGCGAGTGGCGCTCGATGACGGAGCTGGCCGCCACCGTCGAGGAGGTGACGCGCGCGCGGCCGCCGCGGTTCGTCTCGCCGATGTGGCTGGCCCGCGTCGGCGCACCGTTCGCGCTGTGGACCGCGCAGGCGCTCGGCCAGCCGGTGCTGTTCTCGCCCGCCGCGCTCAACGCCCTGCGCGAGCACCGCTACATCAGCCACGACAAGGCCACCCGGCTCCTCGACTACCACCCGCGGCCGCTCCGCGACACCGTCGCCGACACCTTCGCCTGGTTCGACGCCTCGGGCGTCCGCGTGTAGATGCCCGAGCGCGCGCTGCTCCAGATCGTCCTCGGGTCGTGGATCGCGCTCGCCGCGATCACCTTCGTGTCGCTGTTCTTCGTCACCGCGCCCTACGGCCGCCACGGCGGCGCCTCCCGCGGGCCGAAGGTGAACGCCACCCTCGGCTGGGTGGTCATGGAGTCGCCGTCGGTGATCGTCTTCGGCGCCTGCTTCCTCTTCGCACCGCACCCGCTCGGCGCGCCGCTCGTCGCCTTCCTCGTGCTCTGGGAGACGCATTACCTCTATCGCACCTACCTGTTCCCGTTCCGCCGTCGCGGGGGCGCCCCGATGACGGTGCCCGTGCTCGTCTCTTCGCTCTTCTTCACGACGGTGAACGGGTTGCTCAACGGCCGCTGGCTCACCACCGTCGCCGCCTACTCCGACGCGTTGCTCCGCGACCCGCGCTTCATCCCCGGCGTGATCCTC
>JAJXSP010000358.1 GCA_021784515.1 Myxococcales bacterium
CTCGACGGTGCCGCGAAGGTCGCCGCCGCGCCCGCCCACGCGCCCGCCCGCGAGGGGCAGCGCGCCGGCCACGTGATCATCATCAGCGAGGACGGACTCCGCCCCGACTTCGCGTCGAACGAGCACCTCCACTGGCACCAGACGCTCTGCCAGCACGGCTCCTACTCGTGGAAGGCGAAGACGATCCGCGACGCCTCGACGCTGCCGGCGCACGCGGCGATGCTCTCGGGCGTCGACGTCGACGCCCACGGTCTCTCCTGGAACAACTGGCGCCCGTCGAAGGGCTACATCAAGGTGCGCACGATCTTCGACGAGGCGACGGCGCACGGGCTGAAGACGGCGATGTTCGTCGGCAAGTCGAAGCTCAAGCACATCGCGACCCCGGGCACCGTCGACGTGTTCGACCGGCCGGGCTACTACTGCAAGAAGGTGGCGGACGCCGCGGCCGAGTACATCAAGGCCGAAAAGCCGGCCCTCGGCTTCGTCCACTTCTCGGACCCCGACGAGGTCGGCCACGCGAAGGGCTGGGGCACCGACGACTACACGAAGGCGGCCGCGCGCGCCGACAAGTGCCTCGGCGTGGTGCTCGAGGCGCTCGACGAGGCCGGCCTCACCGACGATACGCTGGTGATCCTCACCGCCGACCACGGCGGCCACAACCACGTGCACTCGGGCGCGCTGCTGATCGACCGGGAGATCCCGTGGATCGCCCGCGGCCCCGGCGTGCGCGTCGGCCACCGCATCCACGCGCCGATCTCGACGGTCGACACCGCCGCCACCGCGCTGTACGCGCTCGGTCTGCCGATCTCCTCGTCGCTCATCGGCAAGCCGGTGATGGAGATCTTCTCCGACGCGAAGGACACCGCCACGCCGTAGCCGTAGCTGTCGCGCGCGCATGAACGGCCCGGCTCTCGCGAGCCACCGATCGGCATGCGCTCCGCGTTCACACTGTGCTCCCTGCTGGCACTGTCGCCCGTCGGGGCCGCGTCCGCCGAGACAGCCGCCAGCGCGCCCGCGGCGACGATCGCCGCCGCCGCGCCCGTGGAGCACCCCAACCCGCGCCTCAAGCTCTCCTATCGCCGCTTCGCCGTCGCCGGATTCGACGCGGCGACGATCCCGTTCGACGGCGTGCAGCTCGACGCCTACCCGCTCTCGCGCCGCTGGGTGCGCGTCGGCCTCGAAGCCGAGGCGGGCTCCGGCGGCGCGACGTGGGACGGCGCGAGCACGAAGCTGTGGTGCGCGCTCGCCGGCCTCTCCGCGGGCCTCCAGTACCCCGCGCGCGTGACGCCGTTCATCGAGGGCCGCGTCGCCGCGGGCGCGCTCGGCGGCGACGTCACCGGCAGCGCGACCTACGGCGGCGCGACGCTCACCATGCACCAGGCCGTCGCCACGCTGATCTACCTCGGCGGCGTCGAGGCGGGCATCGAGCTGTACGCGGTCGGGCGCACCTTCGTGTCGGTCTCCGTCGGCTGGGCGCACCCGGTGTACTTCGCGCCGAACCAGCCGTCGGTGCAGGCGCCGATGTCGGCGGCGGCGGCCATGCTGCTGATGGCGCCGCACGCCGCCGACACGTTCACCTTCAAGGTGGGAGTGGGGTTGTGAAGCGGACTACGGGCAGGTGTAGTTGACGGTCACGCTGCCCAGCGTCGGCTTGTTCTGCGTATCGCTGGTGGCGATGCCGAAGGAGACCTGGAAGTAGGAGGTGTTCGTGCCGTTCGGCAGCGCGATCGCCGCCGGCTGCGCGATGGCGGGCGGCTCCGTGCCGGCGACGACGAACGGCGCGGTCTGCAGCGACACGAGGTCGGCCGCCGCGCGGTAGCGCACCTGGAGCGTCGTCCCCTGGGGCACGGTGTCCGTCCAGGTCATCGTCGTCCAGGTGGCATTCGAGCCGCAGTACGACTGGAAGGTCTTGCGGTACTCGCCCGTCGTCGGTGCGGTGAGCGCCAGCTGCGAGCCCGACAGATCCGAATAGACGTACGGCGTGGTGCCCACGCGGATGTTGGTAATTGCATAGTTGTTGTTCGGATCGACCCGGTAGACGGTGCCATTCGGGCCGCCGGACGCGCCGAGGTTCGAGGTCTCCGTGTTGATGAAATATGGGATCCCGTTTCCGTCGATGGCGGTGCCGAGGAAGTAGGCGCCGCTATTCGGCGTGAGCGGGAGCTGCTTCACCACCGTCATGCCCTGGCCCCACGGCTTCGAGGCGTCCACCCGATATCCGCCGTAGCAGGTATCCGAAACCCAGTAATTGAAATTCGCGTCGAGCGAGGAGCCGCGCGGGAAGCAGGCGCCCGGCAGCGACAGGCTCTCCCATTGCGGATTGTTCGAGCTGGGATCCATTCGCGCCACGCAGGTGTTGCCCGCGTCGTAGATGTACCCGCGGCTGTCGGCGGTGATGGCGTAGTTGCACGGCGGCGTCGGGCCGACGAAGGCCGACGGGAGACCGGGCTTGGTGGTGTCGACGCGGATCATTCGGCTCGAGATGGCGTCGCGGATCCACAGGTATCCGAAGCGGTCGAAGACCGAGGAATAGGGAGCGCCGCCGACGGCGACCTGCTGCACGATTGCGCCGGTCGCGGCGTCGAGCTGGGCCACCTCCTGCGTGCCGTAGAGTCCCACGTAGAAATTGCTGGAGAGCGAGCCGTTTGGCGACGACTTCGAATCCCAGGTCGCCGAGCGCGGCAGCGTGCCGGCGCCACCCACCTGGTTGCCGTTGCGGTCGCGGGTGAGCGGCGTCCACCACAGCACGCACTCGTCGGGGCTCTGCGTGGTATTGACCGGCCAGGGGATCGCGGTGGAGCCGGTCGCGGTGTCGATCTTGCCGTTGCCATTGCGGTCCACGCAGCGCGCGAGATCGCCGGCGATCTTCACCGCCGAGGCGCGCTCGGGGTGCTGAACGCCGTTGAGGAAGTAGCTGGCGCGGTTGGCGATGCCCGCGTCGCCGTCGAGGCTGACGCTGGCCCGCGACGGGTCGGCATTGCATCCCGGCGCGGTGCAGTAGCGCCCCACCTCCTTGAAGGTGGTCGGGTCGATCTTCGACACCGTGCCTTCACCGCTGTTCGAGACATAGATGTAGCGCGCGATCTTGAGGAGCGCGTTGGCGCGGTCGACGGTGACGTTTCCGTTGTTGTCGAGCACCACCAGCTTCGATCCGTCGCCATTCGCGTTGAATGGCGGGTTGCCCTGGCCACCGACGGAGACCGCCGCATCGTGGCCGCACACGCCGTTCTGGCACAGGCCGTTCCAGCAATCGCCGTTCGCCATGCAGCCCTTTGCGGGCGCGCAGGCGGGGCACATTCCGCCGCAGTCGATGTCCGTCTCGTTGCCGTTCTTCACGCCGTCCATGCACGAGGGGATCTGGCACTGGCTGTTGACGCAGATCCCGCTCGCGCAGTCCGTGCCCTTCTTGCACCCGAGGTTGGTGGCGCAGACAGGGCACATCGGCCCGCCGCAATCGACGTCGGTCTCCTGGCCGTTCTTGATCATGTCATTGCAGGTCGGCGGCGCGCACTGGTTGTTGATGCAGGCGCCGTCGATGCAGTCGCCGTTGACCAGGCACCCCTTGCCGACGCTGCAGGGCGGGCAGTTGCCGCCACAGTCCACGTCGGTCTCGCTGCCGTTCTTGATCATGTCGCCGCACGAGGGGGTGACGCAGAGCCCGTTGAAGCACAGCCCGCTCGTGCAGTCGCCGCCCTTTCTGCAGCCCTTTCCGACGGCGCAGGGCGGGCAGGAGCCGCCGCAGTCCACGTCGCTCTCGTCGCCGTTCTTGACCATGTCGTTGCACGCCGGGTCGGCGCAGCGATTGTTGGTGCACACCAGGCTCGGGCAGTCGTTGTTCGTCATGCAGGGCTTCGCGCCGCACACCCCGCCGACGCAGAACTGGCCCATCGCGCAGGCGGTGCCGCACTGGCCGCAATTGGCGAGATCGATCTGGAGGTTCACGCAGATCCCGCCGCACACGGAATAGCCATTCACGCACGAGACCGCGCACTGGCCGGCGGCGCACACGTTCCCGGGCGGGCAGGCGCTGCCGCACATTCCGCAATTGGCGAGATCGCTCTGGAGGTTGGTGCACAGCCCGTTGCACGCGGTGAGGCCCACCTGGCAGGACACGGCGCACTGGCCATTGCTGCACACGTTTCCGGGCGGGCAGGCGTTGCCGCACATTCCGCAATTGGCGATGTCGTATTTCAGGTTGGCGCAGGCCCCGCTGCAGACCGTGTAGCCGGGCTGGCAGCTCACCGCGCACTGGCTGTTCGAGCAGACCTGGCCCATCGCGCAGGCCGTCGCGCAGGCGCCGCAGTTGGAATTGTCGGTAGCGAGGTTGACGCAGCCACCGTTGCAGTTGGTGAGTCCCGTCTGGCAGCTCACCGCGCACTGGCCGTTCGAACAGACCTGCCCCATCGGGCAGGCCATGCCGCACACCCCGCAATTCGCGTTGTCGGACTCGAGGTTCACGCACAGGCCGCTGCAGTCGGTGAGGCCCTGCTGGCAGCTCACCGCGCACTGGCCGTTGCTGCACACGTTGCCGGGCGGGCAGGCCTTGCCGCACGCCCCACAGTTGCCGACGTCGGTCTTCAGGTTGACGCACCCCGCGGCGGCGCCACCGTCGGAGGCGGAGCACGCGGTGAGCCCGAGCGCGCACGTGAGGATGCAGTGGCCGCCGACGCACACGTTCCCCGGGTCGCAGGCCGTGCCGCATGCGCCGCAGTTCTTCACGTCGTTGGCGAGGTCCACGCAGGCGTCGCCGCATGGGCTCTGCGCCGCCGGGCATGGGCTGCCGAGATCGGGCCCGACGACGACACCGACGGCATCGGTGCATCCGACGAGCGCCACTCCAAGCAAGAGGAAGAGCGGGCGCAGGGTGGCGAGGGACATGAGGGCCTCCTGAGTTGCGCCCCAGGTTCCGCCGGGGGACCGGATGGTGTCAATGGCGATGCCCGCGCCCGACGGGGCGCGGGTCTCGCGGCGACGGTGCGCGGGTCAGTGCTCGATGCCGACGAGCTCGACGTCGAAGGTGAGAGTGGCCTCGGGCGGGATCGCCGGCGGGCTGCCCTTCTTGCCGTACGCGACGTCGGGGGCGCAGGTCAGCTCGGCCTTCTCGCCGACGCGCATCCTCTGCATCGCGAATCGCCAGCAGGGGATCACGCCCGAGAGCGGCAGCACCACCGGCTCGCCGCCCTTGGGCGAGCTGTCGAAGACAGTCCCGTCCGCGAGGCGCCCCTCGTAGTGCACCTTCACGCGGTCGCTGACGGCGGGGCGATCGCCGCTGCCGGGATGCACCGTGTGCAGCGTGATGCCGGCGGGGAGCGGCTCCTGCGCGGCGACGCCGGCCGCCAGCAGCTCGAGCTCGAAGGCCACCGTCGTGTTCGGCGGCACCCTGGGCCCCTCCTCGCCGACCGCGGAGTCCGGCCCGCACACCACGCGGGCCTTCTCGCCGACGTGCATGCGGGTGAGGGCGTCGCGCCAGCACGGGGACGCAACGGAGGGCGCGATCTCGAGGGTGGGGCCCTCGTGCGCGCCGGCCGCGACCGGCTTGCCGTCGGCGAAGCGCCCGACCCAGGTGACGCGGACGCGATCGTCGACGTGCGGGATCGGGCCGTCGCCGGCGCGGAGGGTGCGCAGCGATCCGCCCGCGGGGAGGCGGACCGCGCCCGGCTCGGCGATGGCGCGCTCCAGGAAGGTAGGGCCGCACCCGGCGAGCGCGGCGACGGCGGCGAGCAGGCCGAGCGCCGGACGGCGCAGACCGCTCCGGCGCGGCGGCGGGGAACTCTCCGGCAAGCGAGGCTCGGCGATCGGGGAGGGGCTCACGCGGCGGACTGTGGGTGAGAAGGAGCGAGGTGTCAAACCGCTCCGGGCGGTGATCGGCGGCGCCGGGGCGGCGTGACCTCGACCGATCTGCTCCGTCGGTGAGAAGAGATTTGCACTTGCTTGTCCGCTCGGGCGCCCTAAGTACCTCCCATGGAAATTCCCCCCGACGAGCGGGCGACCATGATGGCGCTGGTGGTCGAGGACGCCGAAGAGGCCTACGAGCTGGTAGCCGACCTCCTCGCCGACCACGGCTTCTCGGTCGTCGGGGCGTCGAACGGCATCGACGCGGTGAGCAGCGCGGTGGCGCTCTTGCCCGACGTCATCCTGATGGATTTGTCGCTGCCGGTGATGGGCGGCCTCGAGGCGACGCGCCTGCTCAAGGCCGACCCGCGCACGCGTGAGATCCCGATCATCGCGGTGACGGGGCACCACAACTTCCTCTCGCTGGCGCGCGAAGCGGGGTGCGACGCCTTCGTCGCCAAGCCGTTCACGCCGGCCCAGCTGTTCCGCCAGCTCCGCCGGACGCTGACCACCACTGCGCAGGCCGCGAGCGGCGTGCGCCCCGCGAACTGACGGGGGGCGATTTCAGCCGGCGCGAAGCTGGCGGCGCCGACAGTCAGGGGGTCCGGCGCCTATCGAGCAAATCGCCGGATGGTGGTGCCCCGGGCCCCCGGCGGCGGCGGGCGGCGCGGCGCCGGCGCGGGATCCACCGCGATCCGCAGCACGCGGCCGCTGCGCATGC
>JAJXSP010000359.1 GCA_021784515.1 Myxococcales bacterium
CGCCATGACCAACGTCCCCATCCATCTTCGGGACGCGAGGCGGCCTTAGTCCGGCGGTCGCCGTGTCGAGCGACGCCGGACGGCGCTCGACGCGTGCCGCTTCGAGCGCGCGAAGGATCCCTTCCACCACCGCGTCGTCGGCGTGGCCGTGTCGTTGCGCGATCTCGCGCGAGCCGAGCAGCGCCGAGTCGAAGGCGACCGCGTCGCGCACCGCCACGCCCCATCGAACGAGCAGCTCCTCGAGGCCCACTCGACGCAGCGACGCGGCGTCCGGGGCGGCGACGGCGCCGAGGAGCACGAGCACCCGCCCGCCGCGCCCGAGCGCTGCCTCGAGCGCCGCCTCGGCGGGAGAAGACGGGCGCTCCGGCCCGGCGACGATCGTCACGTCGCAGCTCGACGGCACGCCTCCCGCGAGCGAGCCGAGCGTGCGCAGGGTGGCGTCGTCGCGGCGGAGGGCGTTCGCGAGCGCGCTCAACCCGTCGACGGCGAGCGAGTCGATCGCCACCTCGCCGTGGCTGCGGGTGAAGCACAGCTCGGCAGGGCGATCCCCGGTCACCGCGAGCAGCTCGCCGTCGAACGCCTGCTCCGCGGTCAGCTCGGCGATCCGCGGGGCGCCGTCTGCGTCCTCCTCAATCCGCGCCAGCTCGCGGCGCGTCACCACGCGCGAGCGATCGCCGCGCGCGGACACCACGACGCCCTCGGCGAACTGGTCGGGTTCGATGCGGTCGCGCAGCGCCGGATCGGCCGGCGCGCCCGTCGGGAGGAGCAGCACCGTCACGTCCACCGGGCCATCGATCCGCGCGATCTCCTCGGTGCGCGGCGCGCGCGTGTTGGCGCGCCCGCGCGAGAGGTCGAGGCGCGGTCGGCGGCGAGCAGGAAGCGCGCGGCCTCTCCCGGTCGACGCGCCGAGCCGACGGACCAGCTCCCTGGCGACGATCATTTCGCGCGGCGCGCGCCCCCCGGGCGTCGGACCCGCCGTCACGCCGCGGCGGCGGCGTTGCGCTCGCGCGGGATGCGCACGCGAAAGGTGGCGCCCCTCCCAGGCAGCGACTCGCAGCTCACGCGGCCGCCGTGCTCGTCGACGATCTTCTTCACGATCGCCAGCCCGAGGCCGGTCCCCTCCTGCTTGCCCGACGTGGCGAAGAGCTGGAACAGCCGCCCCTCCAGCTCCCGCGGGATGCCGTGGCCGGTGTCGCTGAACTCGAAGTGGAGCCACTCCTCGTCGGCGTCCACCACCAGCCGGAAGGTGCCGCCGTCGGGCATCGCCTGCGCCGCGTTGCGGGCGAGGTTCTGGATCAGGCGGTGGAGCTTCAGCTCGTCGAACCAGGCGACGCCGCCGTAGCGCGCGTCGACCTCGAGGCGGACCCCGCGGCCGCCGAGCTCGCGCTCGAGGTGCTCGGTCGCCTCGGCGATGAACTTGTGCACGTAGACCTTGCGCACGAGGAGGTTCGACTCGCCGCGCGCGAACGAGAGCACCTCGCGCGTCATGGCGGCCAGGTGATCGAGCTGCTTGAGCACCAGCTCCGTCGAGCGCTGGCGCATCGCCGGGTCGTCGCTCTGCGCCATGAGCTGCACGTATCCCGACACGATCGTCAGCGGGCTCTTCAGATCGTGCAGCACTCCCGAGAGCATCTGGCCGATCGCGGCGAGGCGCTCCTGGTTGAGGTGCCGCTCCTTCGCGCGCGCCGCCTGGATGGCCCGCGAGGCGTGGCCGGCGATCAGCGTGAGGAGCTTGAGGTCGCCGTCGTCGAAGCCGCGCCGCCCGACGCGGTTGAGCAGCTCGATCGCGCCCAGGCAGCCGCCCTCGCCGTCGTCGCCGGCCTCGGCCACCAGCGGCACCGACACCACGCTGCGCGGCGGGAAGTGGAGCCGCTCCGCGAGGCAGGCGTCGTGGCGCGCGTCGTTGAGCGGGTCGTTGACGATCGTCGGGGCGGCATGCTCGGCGACCCACCCGGCGATGCCGTGGCCCGCCTCGAGGGTGAGGCGCTTGACCTCGGGCGCGCCCCCGGCGGCGGCGCGGAAGAAGAGGTCGCCCGAGCCCGGCTGGCGCAGCAGCACCGCGCCCGCCTCCGACGGCACGAGCTGCATCGCCCGCGACAGCAGCCGATCGAGCAGCTCGTCGAGGTTCACCGTCGCCGAGACCTCGCGCTGGATCTGCGCCAGCAGGTCGAGGTCGTCCACGCGGCGCCGCAGCTGCTCCTGCGCCTCGAGCAGCGCGACGTTCTTCGCGAGCACCGAGAGGTAGAGCTTGGAGTTCTCGATCGCGATGCCGGCGTGCGCCGCCACCGCGCCGAGCACCGCCTCATCGTCGCCGTCGAAGGGGTGCTCGCGCTTGTTGAGCACCTGCACCACGCCGATGGTGCGCCCCTGGTGGTCGGGCATCGGCATGCAGAGGATCGAGCGCGTCGTGAAGCCGGTGCGCTGGTCGATCACCTTCTGGAAGCGCGGGTCGGCGTAGGCGTCGGCGATGTTCACCGTGGCGCCGGTGCGCGCCGCCCAGCCGGCGATCCCCTCGCCGATCCGGAGGCGGATCTCCTGCACGCCCGCGCTGCCCTGGGTCAGCTTGGAGACCAGCTCGTCGCCCCCGTCGGTGACGAGGTAGAGCGTGGCGCGCTCGGCGTCGAGGAGATCGGTCACCTTGTCGAGCAGCAGCGCCAGCAGTCGGTCGAGATCGAGCGTCGCGCCGAGGGCGCGCTGCAGCTCGCGGAGCGCACCGAGCTTGCGCTGCTCGGCCCGCAGGCGCGCGGCGAGGTCGGGTGACCCCTCCCCGTCGCTGCCCGGCGCCGGCCCCTTCCCCCCCATCGCCCCGCTACTCCAGCCCCCGGGCGCGCAGCGCGTCGTCGTCCTCGCCGCGCACGTGGCCCAGCTCGTGGAGCAGCGTCGTGCGGATCTGCGCCACCAGCTCGTCGCGCGAGGCGACGGCGCGCCCGAGGTTCTTGCGGTACACGACGATCGTGCGCGGGTCCCGCGGATCGGCGCCCGGATCGTCGAGCGGCGCGCCGCGGTAGAGCCCGAGGATGGTCGGCGACAACGGCGGCTCCTCGGCGGTGAGATCGTCCAGCTCCGGCAGGTCGGCGGTCTCGAGGCGCACGCGGCAAAGGTCGGCGACCAGCAGCGGCGGCAGGCGCGCCACTTCACCGTCGACGAGCGCGCGGAACTCCGACGGCGGCACCAGCACCGGCGGCTTGAAGTCGCCCGGGGAGAGGCGCTGCGCCGCCGCGAACTCCCGCTCCGCGCCGGCCTCATCGCCGAGCCGTTCGAGCGCGAGCCCGAGGTGGTGGTGCGCCCATGCGTCGTCGGGGTTCTTCGCCAGCACCGCGAGGAAGCCCGCCCTCGCCTCCTCGAACCGGCACAGCTCGAAGAGCGCGGCAGCGCGCTCGTAGCGCACGCGCTGGTCGTCGGCGCTCCCGGCCACCACCGTCGCCGCCGCCGCCTCGAGGCGGGCCAGCGCCTCGCGCGACCGGCCGAGGTCGTTGAGCGCCTGCCCCTCGAGGAGCGCCAGCCGCGCGGCGAGCGACCGCTCCGAGTGGCCGCGGCGAACGCGGTGCGAGCCGCGCCGCGCCAGCTCGAGCCCGGTCTCCGAGTGCTCCGTCGAGGGCGGCAGCCGGTTGATCCATAGATCGGCGGCGCCCGCGAGCGTCTCGGGATCCTCGGGGTCGAGCGCCAGGGCGCGGGCGAACGCGTCGCGCGCCTCGTCGAGCCGCCCCAGCTCCTGCAGCGCGGCGCCGCGGTCGTGGTGCGCCTCGACGGAGCGCGGATCGGTGCGCGTGCCCTCCTCGGCGCACGCCAGCGACCCCTCGAAGTCGCCCGCGTCGAAGCGTTCGGCGGAGCGATCGAGCACCTCGGCGAGCGGCCGCGGCGGCGAAGCGCCGGTGTCGCCCGGGAAGCAGCGCTGGAGCGGCTTCGGCGCCGGCGTCCGCCCTGCCTCGTCGTGCGCGGCGGGCTGCGTCCCCGACGGTGGCGGCTGCTCGACCGGCGCGCGCAGCGCCGCCCGCGGTCCCTCGGCGGCCGGCCGATGCGGCAGCGTCAGCGCCACGGCGCCCGCCACGATCACACAGGTCTCGATCACCACCAGGACACGGAGCACGGCGCACGATTATGAGGGGAGCAGGCCGCGCCGTCAAAAGCCCGGTTTCCGATCGGAGGGGGGGCGCCGTGGGGCCCTCCGACCAGCCGCGCCCGTCGAGGACGGAGCCGCGCGCGCGGTTTCTTGCGCCGCCGCCGCGGATGGCGGAGCCTCAGCGCGTGGACCATCCCTCCGCCGACGCCGACGCCCAGCGCGCCCTCGATCTCCTCGTTCCCGGCCGCGCCGCGTACGTCGAGCCGCTCGGCGCGGGGCTGATCAACCGGACATATTCCGTCACGGCCCAAGGGGCGCGCTTCGTCCTCCAGCGCGTCAACCCGATCTTCGATCCGGAGATCCACTACAACATCGCCGCGGTCACCGCGCGCCTCGACGAGCGAGGCCTCCGCACGCCGCGCCTCGTGCACGCCACCGACGGAAGGCCGTTCGTGGACCTGGGTGCGGGCGGCGTCTGGCGGCTTTTGACCTTCGTGCCGGGCGTGAGCTTCGACGCCGTGCGCTCGCCCGCGCAGGCGCGGTCCGCCGGCGCGCTCGTCGGCCGGTTCCACGCCGCGCTCGCCGATCTCCCGCACCGCTTCGTCGGCCTGCGGCAGGGCGTCCACGACACCGCGCGCCACCTCGCGCTCCTCGACGAGGCGCTCCGAACGCGCGCCGATCACCGCCTCGCCGGCGAGGCGATCCCGCTCGGTCGCTCCATCCTCGACGGCGCGGGCGGATTGCCGCCGCTGCCACCCTCGGCGCCGCGCGTCGGCCACGGCGACCTCAAGTTCAACAACCTCCTCTTCGCCGGCGACGCGCCGCCCGCGTGCGAGCAGCCGCTCTGCCTCGTCGACCTCGACACCGTCGGGCCGATGGCGCTCGGCCACGAGCTGGGCGACGCGCTGCGCTCGTGGTGCAACCCCCACGGCGAGGAGCGCGTGGACGCGGTGTTCGATCGCGACCTCTTCGCCGCCGCCCTGCGCGGCTACGCCGACGGCCTCGGCCGCGCCCTCGACGGCGACGAGCAGGCCGCGGTGGTGCTCGGCGTGGAGTGGATCGCCCTCGAGCTGGCCGCGCGCTTCTGCGCCGACGCCCTCCGCGAGAGCTACTTCGGCTGGGACCAGGTCCGCTTCCCTGGCCGCGGCGAGCACAACCTCCTCCGCGCACGCAGCCAGTGGGCGCTCTTCGTCGCCGCGCGGGCCGCCCGCGCCGACCGCGCTCGGCTCGCGGGCGCCTGACCGGCGACGACGCTCCTGTACAATCGCCGCCTCGGAGGTCCCCCGTGGGTCACGCGCTCCTTCTCCTGCCGACCCTCGCCTTCCTCGCCGCCGGCTGCGGAACCAGCGCCACGACGGGCGCTCACCCGCCGGGTTGGAACGTAGAGGGTGCCGTGCGCGAGCTCGCCGACGGTCTCGAGCGAAGCAAGGATGCCATGGAAGAGCTGTGGCCCCCCTTCGTCACCGTCGATGGCGAGCGTCGCGTCGGCGCCGAGGGCGGCACCCATGTCGAACGCCGGGTCCTCGATGAATAGGTTGATCTCGAAGTGATAGAGGCAAGACAGCGCCTCCGTACCCCGGAAGGCGAGGACCCGCGTGGCGGGTAGGGCAACGGACGAAAGGGAAAAGCTGTCGTTCATCTGGGCGAGTCTCCTCTGGCACCATGGCCGCAAAGTTGCGGCCTCATAGACAATCACCCTGCCCCGTGAAATCCGTCGAATTCGTCCCGAGGCAGCGGCCGGACTCGCACTCGGCGTCGTTCCAACACCCGCTTCCGTGCGCGTTCGACCCACAGGTGCCGACGCAGACCTGGAGACCGCAGCCCCACTCCGCGCCGCCGTTGCAGTTGCCAGAGGCGCAGCTCGAGTCGTGCGCGCACGGGCTTCCGACCGTGCGGGAGGTGCAGCAGTAGAGGAAGCAGTTGCCGCTGTCGCACTCCGAATCGCTGTCACACGGATTGCCGTCGGTCCCAGCGTAGCATCTCCCTCCATGACAGTTGCCGGAGGCGCAGTCGCGGTCGCACGCGCAGGACGTGCCGTCCGGCGTACCGGCGCACGCGGCAGGCGTCCCGCAGAGGTGGTCATCGAGAGCTGCGCGCGTGCATTGCGACGGATCGCCTCCGGGGGTCCTGGCCGCCAGCCTGGCGCAGGCCGCCTGGCAGGCGCAGTCGTGCGGCGCGCAGCGCGAGCGGCATGCCTTCAGGTCGAAGCCCGCGCAGCGCTCGAATCCGGTCGGGGTCGTACAGGAGTAGGCGAGAGAGCTCAGGCAACAGCGGCCCGGGACCGCCCCCTTCGGCGTGCAGAAGCCGAGCGTCCCGCCGGGGGCCGGCCAGCACCACTCCGTGCGATCGCACATGTGGTCGTCGGTGCAGCATCCTCCCAGGGCAATCGCATCATCCACCGTCACGAAAGTGACCCGAGAACCTGGAACAGGAAGTCGTGATCCCAACCAGCCTGAAGCCTGCGATTCATGATGCCGCCCTTGGCACCC
>JAJXSP010000360.1 GCA_021784515.1 Myxococcales bacterium
GCCGCAGGCCGAGCGGACCGGCGACCAGCCCGAGCACGCCCGACCGCGACGGCGCCGCGGTGGCCGGCCGCCGCTCGCCGACCGCGATCTCGCCCCACGCCACCATCGGGCCATAGAGGCGCAAGCACAGGAAGCGCGGCACGGCGGCTACTCCGTCGCCGCGAAGTTGAGCAACTCGGCGAGCGTGCCCTCACGGCCCGGCACGTTCAGCTCGCGCTTGTCCTGCCAGCACTTCCCGTAGGCGCGGTCCATCTCGTCCCGCGTCTCCTTGAGCGCCGCGATCGCCAGCGCGAGGTGATCGCCCCCCTCGATTGCCTTCAAGAAGGACACCGCCAACGAGCGCGGCTGCTGCGGGCCCTTCTCGACGAGCGCGTAGCTGGCGCGGGCCTGGCTGGCGAAGCTGTTCTTCTTGCCGGTGGGGCTCACGGTGAGGCAGGCCTCGCCAAGGCCGCGCAGGGTCTTCTCGGCGAGCGCTTCGTTCTTGCCGAGGTTATCGAGGAGCAGGCCGCGGTCGATGCACACGTACTCGTAGAAGAGGCCGGCGGCGAACTCGGTGCTGCCCATGTGGCCGGCGCCCGCGTCCACGTCGTGCTTGTTGAGGTCGTCCACCGCGGTGAAGAAGTCGTCCTCGACGGTGACCCGGTGCACCGACAGGGCGTGCGCGACCTGGGCCGCCGCCTCGACGTTCTTGCCGGGCGTGTTCGCCAGCATTCGGCCGAACAGCGCGATGTCGGCGGCGCCCTTGCCGGAGAGCGGGAACTGCTCGATCTCCTCCTTCGTGGGCTCGCGCTTCTCGGTGACAAGCTTGAGGGCCAGGGCGTCGAGCGCCTTCCACTCCTCGGGGCTCAAGAAGACCAGCGTCTCGTGCTCGCGGCCGAGGGCCTCGGCATTCGCATCGCCCTTCTTGGGCGCCTTCAGCTCGCCGTACTGCATGGCGAGCGCTTTGGCCACCTCGTCGGCCTTCTTGTCGCCGAGACCTTCGCGCAGCTTGCCGAACAGCTCGGTGCCCAGGCCCTTGGTGCGGGTGCCCTTGTGACCATCGAGCGCCGCGGAGAAGACCTCGGAGCAGCGCCAACAACGCTTGAGGCTCTGCGACGACACGCGCAGGCGCTGCGAGCCGCCGAACATGGCGGTCTTGGGGCGGCCGAGGTCGTCGCGGTTGAGGTTCGCGGGCGGGTACGCCGTCAGGAAATGGATCTGGATGAAACGGTTCATGGTCTTCGTCCTCCCGAGGGTCAGCGAGTCGATTGGAGAAGGGGCTCGGCCTTCTCGTAGTAGGCGAGGGCCCAGCGCTTGCGGATGGGATCGCCCCAGCGGGCGAGGTCGCTCGCCAGGGGGGCAACGGGCGCCTCGCCGCCGAGCATGCCGATCACGCGCACCAGCTCGTGCATCAGCTCGTCGGGGCTCTCGAGGCGCAGCAGGCGGCGGAAGCGGGCGTCGCTCACCACGGGCTTGTCGCCCTTGGGCCGCGCCATCAGCTCGGCGATGGACCAGGCCGGCTCGTCCTTCTCGACGTGCGCCAGGATCGCGGCCACGGCGGCGACGCGGTCGCGGTCGACCTCCTTGAGCCGCGAGCCGAGCCGCTTGAGCAGGTCGTGGAACGCGGGCTCCAGCGCCACGTCGAGCACGCTGCGGCAGCGCCGAAGCGATGCCCGGTCGCCCCGCCGCTCCTGGAGCGCGCGCCACCAGCGCTGCCAGGGCGTCTCGTCGGCCCGTGCCTGTTCGGGGATTGCAAGTTCGTCGCTCACGTCGTCACCTCCTTGTTGACTTTCCGCGCGCGTTTCTTGCCCGGCGTGACCGTCTCTCGGGGCGCCAAGCCGACCGCCTCGCGGAGCTTGAACGAACCGGGCGAGGTGTAGCGAACGAGCTCGTTCCAGGCGGTCGCCACGCGACGGACCTCGGTGGCGGAAAACTCGCCGCGCATCTGCGAGTAGGTCTCGAACAGCTCCTTGGCCGCCGCGTGCAGCGCCGCGAGCCACTGCTCGGCGATCGCGGGCGGCGGCGGGCCCGCCCCAAGCGCGTCGCGCACGGCGATGACCGCCGCGAAGAAGGCCGGCTCGGTGGCGGCCCAGAAGGCGGCGTTCACTGTGGCCCCGAGGTCGCCCGGCAGATCCTGCGGCCGGCGCGCGAGCGCCTCCTTGATCTTCCCGAACAGCGTCTTTCGCACGTTCTCGCTGGCCGCGACGAAACCTTCGAGGACGGAGCGAAAGGCATCCTGCAGCTCGGTTTCGACGCCTACGAGCGGGGTGACGCACTGGTGCCAGGATCGAACCTTCTCTTGCTTGGTCTCGAAACCGAATGCGGCGAGGGATACGCGGCGCGGGACACCAGGCATGCGGGACAGCGCTCGCGAGATGGCGCGTGCGGGTGCCGTGTCGCTGCCCGGCAGGACGTTGGTCGGCCAGCTCGAGTAGGCGACGGAGGCCGAGTGACCACGGATCGCGCGCCACTCCTCCTTGCCCTTTTCCCTGCGATACGGCGAGAGCGGGTGCCGAAAACCGACCGAGTACTTGAAGCCGGAGTGCGTCGTGACGCACGTCGAAACGACGGGAAGGTCGCGCCTGCCCGTAATGTCGCAGTTGCCAAGGCGGTCGGCCTCGATTACGAGGCGTATTCTGCGTGGCATCGCCCAGAATTGATGGAGGGGATGCACGTCTTCCGGCGTTGTGGGCACGCCGCCCAGCGCCTTGTCACTCGATCGGGTATTCCCCTGCCATGGAAAAACGGCCCCGGGCTCCTGCCGCGAGCCGTTGCCGTATTTCGATTCGAAGATGTCTTTCTCGATCACGTTGAGCCAGGTCGTCTCGTAGAGGTCCGATCCCACCGCCAGCGTTGTCAGCGGGCCGCCGCCCCGTATCGAGACGTTGTGGCCGCCCGCCGCTCCGCCCCCGCCCTCGGGCGAGTTGAGCTGCATCGTCAGCAGGGCCATCGCAGACGCCTCGTAGGAGAGCGCGCTCACCCGCCCGCGCTTCTCGAACAGGTCGAAGTTGTTCTTGATCGTGTTCTCGCCCGGGGTCCCGATGAGAAGGTCGGCGATGTCCCAGACCTGATGCGACTCGCCGGCAAGCGTGAGGTCCTGCATGAAGCGCGGGCCGTCGCCGTCGAGGTTGAAGGCCGGCTCGACGGTCGCGAAGAGCCCGCGCAACTCGTCGGGATCGTGCGGCGTCTCGTACCGCTTCTTCCACGCGCGCTCATCCTTGGGCGCCGCGGTCGTCTGCACGAGCCCGATGAGGAACTGGATCAACGCCCCGTCGAAGTCGGGCCGCGGGCTGGCGATGGCAATCGGCGGGTCGTCGCGCTCGGCGATCTGGTGCGGCGCGATCCAGTCGATGGAGCCACTGCGCCGCCGCACCGGGATCCAGCGCTCGACGAGCAGGTTGTACGGCATGGTCAGCCCTCCTTCTCGATCCGCAATCCGATCCCGCGGTCGTAGAGCACGCCGACGGGATGCCCCTCGTGATCCAGGCCGCCGCCCCGAAACCCCTGGGCAGCGCCTCGTAGCACGACGGTGACCATGCCGTCATCCACGAACGGCATGCTTGCCTTGGCCGCCTCGATCAGCGCCGCATCGGAGGGCGCGGGCCCAGCGAGCTTGCGCCGGGCCACCTGGAGCTGGCTCAGCTCCCAGGCATGCCGCTCGGCCGCGATCCAGGGGACGGCGCGGCTGTCGACGAGCCGCGCCAGCCGGACCAGCGTGGTGGGCTCGGAGAGGCGCGTCGCGACCCGGGCGTCGCTAGCCCACGAGTGCTGGTCCCCGCCGTAGCCGCCGGGCAGGTCCACCTTGACGCCATCGGCGATCGATCGGCTCACCTTGCGCTCGAGCTCGGCTTCGTCCGAGGCCCGCTCGAGCGCCGCCGGCACCTCGGCACGCGCGGCCTGGGAGAACACGGCATCCATGAGCGCCCGCGCCTCGCCGGGCAGCACGAGCGCGCCGCGTCGGACCAGCTCGCGCAGCGTCAGCCAGACCTGCCCCCAGTCGCGATACACGTGCTTGGCACGCGGAAAGGCGCTGGCGAACCAGCTCCCCTCGGGCGCCTCGGTAAAGGGCGGCCCGAGGACGTGCAGCACGGGCTCGCCCCGGCCGTCACGCCGGTGGCGGTGCAGCCTCCCGGCGCGCTGGATGACGAGGTCCATCGGGGCGAGATCGGTGATGAGATCGTCGAAGTCGAGATCGAGCGACTGCTCGACGACCTGGGTCGCTACCAGCACGCGCAGGCCGGCGACCGATTCGCGGCGGCGCTCGGCCGGCCCGAAGGCGGCGAGCACGTCCGACTCGATGCGCAGGCGATCCCCCATCGCGAACCGCGCGTGGAAGAGCGCGAGCGCCTTGGGAGGCAGGCGGGGCACGAGCAGCGCGTGGGCGTCGATGGCGTCCTGCACGGTGTTCCGGATCCAGCACACGCGCCGCCCCGCCGCGGCCGCGCTCACCACCAGGGCCGCCGCCGCCTCGGGCGAGTCGATCGGCTTCACGGCGACCCGCCGGCACGAAGAGGCCGCGGCCCGCACCGGCCGCTCGACCACCGATCCTGCGTCGACGCGCGTGACGAGCGGGTAGGCCGCCGATCCCGACGCCGCCGAGCGCGCGCCGAGCCCCCGCTGGAAGGCCGCCGCGAGGCGCCGCCGCTGCTCGGTCGGCAAGGTCGCGCTGAGGAGGATCGCGCTTCCGCCCAGCCCCGCCTGGAACTCGAGCAGCCGTTCGAGGATGCTGGCCATGTAGGCGTCGTAGGCGTGGACCTCGTCGACCACGAGCACGTTCCGGCTCACGCCGAGCAGGCGCAGGGTGCCGTGGCGCACTTGCATCGCCGCCATCAGCGCCTGGTCGAGCGTGCCCACGCCCACCTGCGCCAGCAGCGCCCGCTTGCGCGAGTCGGCGATCCAGGCGGCGCACTGCGTGGAGATGCTCGGCTCGCCGCGGAGGTAGTCGCCGCCCGGCTGCTGCGGCAAGCCGAGATCGCGGAGCCCGGCGAGCAGGTGAGGCGCGCTGTGGGCGAGCACGACGGATGGCTGCTCCCCGTCGAGGAACAGGCGCGGTACGACCGCCTGGATGCGCTCGTACATCGCGTTGGCGGTGGCCATGGTCGGCAGCGCGAAGAAGACCCCGCCGCCCTTGCCCGCGGCCATCAAGCGGTGGGCGAGCAGCACCGCCGCCTCGGTCTTCCCGCTGCCGGTCAGGTCCTCGAGCAGGAACAGCTGCGGGCCCGCCGAAAGCTCGATCGCCTGCACCGCCTCCTGCATCGGGCGGGGTGCGGTGACGGCCGGGTACAGGGCGGCCATGCCCGTCGACAGGGAGGCGCGGCGCGGCAGGATGCCGCACGCCTCGAGCGCCCGCGCGGCACGCGCTCGTGCCTCGCCCCAGTAGGCGGCAAGCGGGGTGGCGTCCTGGCGAAATGGGAACCACTCCGCACTCGATCCGAGCCAATCGCACAGCACCGCGAGCCCCGCGACCATCCACGAGGACGGCTTGAGCGCGGTCTCCACCTCGCATTCGGCGGGCGGCCGCTCGAAGCGTAGCTCGACCGGGCCGAAGAGCGCGGCGACGGCCGCGGCGAACTCATGGGCGTCGGCGCGCGCCCGCTGCCGCGGGTGAAAATGATTGTGGAGCGCGCCGCGATCGACCGCCGGCTGCCCATGGTGGCCGAGCACCGCGTGCATCCACGGGGCGACCAGGTAGCAGAGGTCACCGCCGCCGAGCGGCCCGTCCCGCCCCTGGGCGCTCAGCCAGCCGGCGCTCGTCGCGTCCACGGCCAGCTTCCCGCACCAGAGCGCGAGCCCCATGGCGTCGTGGCGCGTCGCGTAGCCAACGCGCGGCCGAGGGCCTTGCAGCGCCTCGGCCAACTCGGGCTTGAGATCCTGGAAAGCGGGGGCGAACTTCCCGATGTCATGCAGCGCCAGGGCGAAGGGCAGGAAGCGCTCGACGGAGGAGGGGTCGAGGTGGGCGATCGCGGCGAGGCGGTGGCGCAGCGATGCGTCGGCCTGGAGCAGGGCCGCCCCGACGGCGGCGACGTCGAGGCAGTGGTAGGCCAGCAGGTGCAGGCGAGCGCCGTCTTCTCCATCGCGCCTTGCCTTGCCCCAGTAGGCGAAGTAGCCCGGTTTCTCGCTGTGCATCGCCCCCTCGTCGAGTCGTCAGCCGCCGGGCGACGCTGCGCCGGGCGGTATCCCTGGTCAAGTGGTTTCTTCACGGGCGTCGTGGCCGCCTTCCCCACGCTGGGGGGCGGTCCTTCGCTTCTCGCACGGGGGTCGGACGGAATATGTCGCGGTCGTCTCCCACACGCTGGGGGGACGGTCTTTCGTTTCTTCGCGGGCGACCGGATCCGATCGGGTTCGCGGGGCGGGAGGGGCGAAGAAACAAAAGACGCGTCCCTCGTCTTTCGGTCGTCGCGGTCGTCGCGGTCGTCGCGGTCGTCGCGGTCGTCGTGGCCGTCGCGGTCGTCGCGGTCGTCGCGGTCGTCGCGGTCGTCGCGGTCGTCGCGGTCGTCGCGGGCGTCGCGGTGGTCGCGGTCGTCGCGGGCGTCGTGGCCGTCGCGGTCGTCGCGGT
>JAJXSP010000361.1 GCA_021784515.1 Myxococcales bacterium
GGCGCGGTTCGAGATCGCGATTCCCGATGGGTTGCACATCACCTCGGCCGCGGCGATCACCTCGTCGTAGTTCAGCAGCGGCTCGCCCATGCCCATGAACACCACGCCGGTGATCGGGCGGTCGGCCTCGCGACGGATGGTCCGCACCTGCTCGACGATCTCCCACGCCGCGAGGTTGCGCGAAAAGCCCATGCTCCCCGTCGCGCAGAAGACGCAGCCGAGCGCGCAGCCGACCTGCGACGACACGCAGACCACGTACTTGTCGTCGAAGAGCGGGATCCGCACCGCCTCGATCCGGCGGGCGTCGGCCAGGCGGAAGAGGTACTTGACGAAGCCGTCCTCGACGGAGCGGCGGCGCTCGACGACCTCCAGCGCCGGCACGTGGAAGCGCTCGGCGAGCCACGCCTGCTTCGTGCGCGCGATCCCCTCGGCGTCGAAGTCCGACGCGCCGCGCTTGACCACGTGCCCGATCAGTCGGCGCGCGGAGGTCGGCCCCAGCACGTCGCCCGTGAGCACCATGAGGCGCTCCGGTGTCAGCCCCTGAAGCGCGACGCGCTCGTCACCGCGAGCGGCCGGAAGAGACGCCATCAGAGCGGGCGCTGGCCTAGAACACCGAATGGTTGGAACGCCCTGCTGCGACGCCGCCTTGCGGGCAGCCCTGCGCGCGGATGGGTCCCCCGCTCGCTTCGCTCGCTGCCCCATCCGTGCTCGGGCTCGCCGCGTACCTCCTCGCCGCTTCCCTCACCGTACGGACAGTACGCCTCGGTCGCTGCTCCGGGGGTGCGCGACGATTTGCTCCGCAACTCCGCATCTCGCCACGGGGGCCAAACCATTCGGTGTTCTAGGGCCCCGACGAAAACGGGTCTTTGAGGTCGCGGAGCTTTCCGCTGTTGCGGGCCGGCGGCGGCGCGCCCGGCTTCTCCGGCTGCGCCTGCTCCTCGACGTGCTGCTTCTCGGCGTGCGACGACGACGCGCTCGACGACGAGTGGTGCAGCGGCGACAGCTCGATCATCGACCAGTCTTTGTCACCCTCGGGCGCGACGGAGATCAGGTAGTCCTTGAACCCTTTCTTGCGGACCACGAGGTCGACCATCTTGCTGTCCGCCGGGAAGTCCACGGTCGTCGGCGTCACGCCGAGGACGGCCTCGCCGCGCACGATCTCCGCGCCGGCCGGCTTCGAGCGGAACGAGATGTGCGCCAGCTTGGGCGCGGGCCGCGGAGGCGGCGGCTGGACCGTCGGCGCGGGCGTCTTCGCCTCCGGCTTCACCACCGCCGGAGGATCCGCCTGGAGCTTCGCCGGAGTGGCGGGCGGCTGCTGCAGCGCCACCACCATCGCCACCCCGCCGAGCACCAGCGCGGCGCCCGCCGCGACCGCGATGATCCGGCCGCGATTGGATCGCGGGATCGCCCCGTCGGATTCCGCCGCCGACCCGCCCGCCGCGACCGGCATCGCCGTCGAGGGCTGCCGCGTGCCGAGGTTGAGGAGACCCGAGGCTTCGCGCGGTCCGAGCACCTGCGACGGCTCGCTGCCCCACCCCTCGGCCGCGTTCCCGCCGCCGCAGGCCGCCAGCGCGACCGACATCTCCTTCATCGTCTGGAAGCGCTGGTCCCGATCCTTCGCGAGCGCCTTCATCACCGCCGCTTCGACGTCGGGTGGCACGCCGGCGACGCGCTGGCTCACCGGTGTCGGCGCCTCGAACATGTGCTTGGTCAGCACGCCCATGAAGGTCTCGGCGTGGAACGGCACGTCGCCGGTGAGCATTTCGTAGAGGATGCAGCCGACGGCGTAGATGTCGACGCGGTGGTCGGGCTTGTCGCCCTTCGCCTGCTCGGGCGACATGTACTCGGGCGTGCCGAAGATCATGCCCGTGCGCGTGAGGCGCGCCCCGCCCTCCTCCATCGCATTCATCTTCGCGATGCCGAAGTCGAGGATCTTGACGAAGTCGGCCCGCCCCTCGCGCTCGATGAGGAAGACGTTCTCCGGCTTCATGTCGCGGTGGATGATCCCCTTGGCGTGCGCGGCGCCGAGGGCGCGACAGATCTGGGTGACGACGTAGCGCACGCGCTCGAAGGGCATCGGTCCCGTCGCGCGGACGTGGTGCGCCAGGTCGTGCCCGTCGAGGAACTCCATCGCGAAGAACACCGACCCCGACTTCGTTTCGCCGAAGTCCGTGATGTCGACGATGTTCTCGTGCCCGATGCGCGAGGCCGCCTTGGCCTCCTGCATGAAGCGCTGGACCAGATCCTGTTTGCGCGCGAACTCCTCGGAGAGGATCTTCAGCGCGACCTTCTTCTCGATGAAGACGTGCTCGGCGAGGTAGACGACCCCCATCCCGCCCTCGCCGAGCTTGCGGATCACCCGGTAGCGGTCGGCGATGGTGGTGTCGAGGTACGGGTCGGTGCCGAGCGGCGCGGTTCCCGTTTCGGGGGCCGCCGTCGCGGCGAGGGCGCGCTCGGAGCTGTCGCGCTGCGCGGGGGCGGCGGGGGCTGGGGTCGGGTTCATCCGCAGGCCCGGCATCGTGGACGAGATCCGCTCCCGCTTCGAGAGCGGCGGCGCCGGCTCCCTCGTGATGGCGGTCATCTCCTCATCGAGCGGACCCTCTTCCGAGGCCGGCGCCCTCACCATCTCGGTGGCGTCATCCCAGATCGGACCACCCGACGGTGGGTCGGACGCGCCCCCCCCCGAGGGTGACGGTTGCCCTGGCTTCCTCGTGGTGGACACGCTCTTCCGGGACCCCAGTCTAAGTGTTCGAAGCGCACGTAGCTTACCACTTCATACGCGGCGCTCCAACCGATCTTGCCGGCGACCGGGGGTCGGGATCAGAAGGGGTCCCGCAGCTCGCCTGCGGTCTTCACCGTCCGGGACGGCTGCTCCTGCCGCGGCGCGGCGGCGCTCGATCCCCCGCCGCCGCCCGGGTGGTGGTGTTCATGCCGAGCCTGCGCCAGCGAGATCTCCACGTCGCAGTTCTCCGACGGGACGAGGTCGCGCGTAGCGTCCTTGTGGCCGGCCAGCTTGAAGAGGAACGACAGCGTCTTCGTGTCCTGAGCGTGCGTGTAGGTCACCGGCGCCGAGCCGAGGTCCTGCCCGTCGAGGAACACCTCGGCGCCGGTCGGGTTGCTGCGCAGCACGATCTTCACGTCGGGCGCCGGCGCGGGTTTGGGCGGCGGCGGAGGCTCCTTCCGCGGGGGCACCGGCATGGCGACCGGTTGCCGCGCCGCCGCGTGCGTCTCGCCGCGATCGCCGAGGGCCGCCCAGCCGGCCACCCCGACCACCGCGAGCAGCGCCGCGCCGGCGGCCACCAGCAGCAGCCCGCGCTTCCCGCGCCCCACCCCGACGGAGCTCAGCTCCTCGGTGCTCAGCCGCTGCGCCGTCGCCGTCGGCGCAGCGCGCACCGCCACGCGCTTCGCCTCGCGCCCGCTGTCGATCTCCGCGCCCGCCGCATCGAGCGCCTCGAGCAGCTCGCGCATGCTCGGGTAGCGCTCGTCGGGCTTCTTCGACATCGCCTTCAGCGCGACCGCCTCCAGCGACGGCGCGATCTGGAGGTCGGGCCGGCGCCGGCTCGGCGGCACGACGGCGTCGAAGACGTGCTTGGTGAGCGTGCCGGCCGAGGTGTCGCCCTTGAATGGCACGTCGCCGGTCAGCATCTCGTACATCATGCAGCCGAGCGCGTACTCGTCGACGCGGTGATCGGTCTCCTTCCCGGTCGCCTGCTCGGGCGACATGTACTCGGGCGTTCCGAGCACCATGCCGACCTGCGTCAAGCGCTGCCCCGGCGTGCCGCCCCCGAACCCCGACTGCACCTTGGCGATCCCGAAGTCCACGATCTTGACCACGTCGCTCTGCCCATCGCGCTCGAGCAGGAAGATGTTCTCCGGCTTGAGGTCGCGGTGGACGATCCCCTTCTGGTGCGCGGCGTGGAGCCCGCGCGCGATCTGCGCGGCGACGGTGATCACGCGTCGCGACGGCATCGGCCCCTGCGCGATCACGCGTCCGAGGGTTTGCCCCTCGAGGAACTCCATCACGAAGTAGGCGCTCCCGTCGGGGAGCACGCCGAAGTCGGTGATGTCGACGATGTTGGCGTGGCCGATCTTCGACGCGGACTTCGCCTCCTGGATGAAGCGCTGCCCGGCGGTCTCCTCCTCCTGCGCCTCCTTCTTGAGGACCTTGATCGCGACCCGCTTGTCGATGATGACGTGGCGCGCGGCGTAGACCACGCCCATCCCACCCTCGCCGAGCTTCGCCTCGATCAGGTAGCGGCCGTCGATGGTGCTGCCGAGGTACGAGTCCTCGTGCTCTCCGGTCTGCCCGGGCAGCGCGGTGCCGTCCTTCGGGCACACGAGCAGCGCGTCCGGGTACTTGATCTGGCACGCGGAACAGATCTTCACAGTCTTGGGAGGGTATCGCGGCGAGCGTGGCCGGTCAATCGTCGGGGCGCCCACGGAGAAGCGCCCGCGCCCGGATCATCGCCGAGCACGCGTGCTGGATGTAGTCGATGCGGATCGTGCGCTTCACGTCGCTCATCAGGAGGCCGCCGCGCGCCGCCGCCGGATTGGGCATCAGCCAGGCGTTGTCCTCGCGGATCTGGTGATCGAGCAGGAAGCCGAGCGACGCCTTCACCTGCCCGGCGAGCGCCGCGGCCTCGTCGGCGTGGCCGCGCCGCGCCGCCACGCGCCATGTCGAGATCATCGCCTCGGTGCGCGATCCGACCGGCGTCGGGTGCGGCGGCAGGAGCGGCGTGAACCCGTACGCTCCGACGAGGTCGGGCTGGTCGCGGAGCGCGGGATCGCCCGGCGCGAACTGCTGCCGACGGAGCTGCGCGCCGTAGGCCTCGCAGAAGTCGCCGTACGCCTCGCGCGTCGAGGGCAGGAGATCCCACGCCTCGTCGACGGCGAGGCAGGTCCAGTGGTCCTCGCCGAAAAAGAACTTCCGCGGCAGCGGTCGGTAGTCGACGTCGGTGAGGAAGCCGAGCGCGCGGTCCAACGCGGGCGCGTAGCGCGGGTCGGGCGCGACGTGGGCCAGCTTGGCGAGCGCGAACGCCGCCTCGCCCGAGAAGTAGAGCAGCTTCGCCTTCTCGTCGCGCCTCCCCGTCGCGGGCTGGTACAGGTGGCGGAAGTCGCCGTCGGGCTTCTGCATCGACAGGATGAAGGCGCCGAGGCGGCGCGCCCACGGAGCAAAGGCAGTGTCGCCGGTGGCGCGCTGGTACTCGACCGCCGCGGCGAGCGCGATCGACGACGAGCCGAGGTCGACCTGGCCCGAGCGCTCGTCGCCGACGCAGGCCAGCTCGGGTTCGTCGCAGCCCTCGGGGTGATGGCTCTCGAGGTACGCGAGCGCGCGCCGCGCCGCATCGGCGAAGCGCGCCTTGCCGGTGGCGCGGGCGAGCTGCGCGAGGAAGTGGGCGGCCCCCGCGTGGCGGGGCATCGCGTAGTCGCCGTCGTCGGGCGTGCGCTGATCCGAGAGCGTGTAGTACTCGTAGTCGAAGCGGCCCTCGGGACGGAGGTGGCGGACGAGGTAGTCGCCGCCCGCGATCGCCGCGTCGCGCAGCGTCCCGTCGGAGAGCGCGGGCGCGGCGGTGGTCGCGCGCGCCACGGGGAGCGGCGCACCGGCGTGCGAGGCGGGCTCGACGAAGCGCTCGAAGCGCGCGCGGAAGAGGTGGTGCGGCGTGCGGCGCCAGCTGTCGGCGTCGGCGCCCGCGCGCACCGCGAGCATGCGCAGCGCGGCGCGCGTGTCGACGCCCATCTCGAAGTCCACGCCCTTGATCGGCTGGTAGCCCGCGAGCGCGTCGGCGGCCAGCAGCTCGTCGGGGGTGAGGAGGATCTCGCGCCCGTCGAACTCCACGCCGAGGCCGTCGATCCCCGGCACGAGCGAGAGCGCGAAAAGCGGCTCGATCCCCGCGAAGACCGGCCCGCGGCCGACGAGCGCAGCCACCTCGATCCGGCACGCGGCGCGTTCCGCCTCCGAGAGCGCGTGCGTCCCGTCGGCGAGCGCGCCCTCGCCGTCGAGCGTCCCGTTGGCGCGGGCGGCGATCGCGGCGCGCACCATCTCGCGCCCCTCGCACCACGCCGAGGCAAACCCCCGCCAGGTCCCGGCCGGCGCGGGAGGCGGCGAACGCCCGTCGAGGATCGCGCGAAGGCGTTCCATCACCTGCGCGCGCTCCGTCTGGCCGAGCAGCGGCGCCCGCGGCGCGATCTCCACCGCTCGCACGATCGCAAGGTAGAGCGCGCCGAGGCCGAGCGCCCACGCGACGAACGCGATGGCGAGCCAGCGCCGGCGGATCACGGCTCGCCGTGCAGGTGGCGCTTCACGTCGTCGCGCAGCAGCATCCGCAGCTGGAAGATCGGCAGCAGGCCGAACAGCTCGACGATCAGCGCGGCGACGATCAGGCTCACCCACGCCATCCCCTGCCCCAGCGGGCCGTAGATGCCGCGCAGGTAGGCGGCGCCCGCGACGAGCGCGGTGACGAGGGCGAGGCACAGCGCGAGGAGCATGCCGGCGGCGGCGATCCCGAGCGGGCGAGCGATCCGTGC
>JAJXSP010000362.1 GCA_021784515.1 Myxococcales bacterium
TCGCCGGTGTACTCCTCGATCCGCGGCGCGCCGAGGGCGTGGGAGGCCTCCACCGCCTCGCGCGTCGGGTCGATGAACAGGCTCACGGGGATGCCGGCGCCGCGCAGCCGCTCGATCGCGCGGGCCACCTGCGCCCGCCCGGCGACGACGTCGAGCCCGCCCTCGGTGGTGCGCTCGGCGCGCTTCTCCGGCACCAGCGTCACCACGTCCGGCTTGAGCGCGACCGCGATCCCGACCATCTCCTCGGTGGCGGCCATCTCGAGGTTCAGCACGCCGCGCACCGTCTCGCGCAGCAGGCGCACGTCGCGGTCCTGGATGTGGCGGCGGTCCTCGCGCAGGTGGACGGTGATCCCGTCGGCGCCGGCCAGCTCGCAGATCGCCGCCGCCCACACGGGATCGGGGTAGCGCGTGCCCCGCGCCTGGCGGAGCGTCGCGACGTGATCGATGTTGACGTGGAGTTTCACGTTGGTCTCAGCCCGGGAGTCCGGGGCATTGCTGGTCGGTCTTGCACGCACCGGTCAGGACGTCCTCGACGCAGCAGCCGGCGACGCAGGAGAGGAGGCACTTGTGCGCGCACTCGCACGAGCCGCCATCGCCGGGCTGCATCATGTGCCCGTCGGTGCACGCGCCGCTCTCGCACGTCTGGTTCGGGCCGCACGCCATGCCGCAGGCGCCGCAGTTCGAGGCGTCGCTCGTCGTGTCGACGCAGTTGCGGCTGCAGCAGGCGTGCGCGCAGCCCACGCAGTCGGGCGCGTCGGTGCAGGCGCCGTTGTCGCAGGTCTGGCCGACCGTGCAGGCGTGTCCGCACGCGCCGCAGTTCTGGGCGTCGTTGTCGAGGCTCTTGCACCCCGAGGCGCCGCAGCAGCTCTGGCCGCCGCCGCACGGCGCCTTGCTGCCCTCGCACAGGCACGAGCCGCCCTGGCAGAACGTGCCGGCGGCGCAGACCCGGCCGCAGTCGCCGCAGTTGTTCTTGTCGCTCTGAACGTTGACGCAGACCTCGCTGCAGCACAGCGCCGGCGCG
Source organism: Myxococcales bacterium (assembly GCA_021784515.1). Classification (GTDB taxonomy): domain Bacteria; phylum Myxococcota_A; class Polyangia; order Palsa-1104; family SHYY01; genus SHYY01. The sequence continues at coordinate 1,022 of JAJXSP010000362.1, forward strand.
CCACAGTACGCGCAGGCGTTCGGCGCCACCGCCATGTCGGGCGCCGTCGGAGGTGGAGGGGCGGCGCGCCCACCGCACCCGGCGATCGCGAAGGCGAGCGCGAGGACGGCGGGGCTGCGGTGCGGCATCGATGCTCCTTCGGCGACGAGGCGAGCGGCAGAAGTTACCGGCAGGCGTCCGGCCCGTCAAACGCGGGGCGAGCGCAAGCCCTTCAGGCCGCGCCGCAGGCGTGCGCCAACGCCTGGGCGATCTCCTCGGCGTAGTCCTTGATCACCTGCGCGTCGGGGCCCTCGACCATGACGCGCGCCTTGGGCTCGGTGCCCGAGTAGCGCACCAGCACGCGCCCCTCGCCGCCGAGCTTGCCCTCGATCCTGCCGATGAGGGCGGTCACCGTCGCCAGCGCCTCGAGCGGCTGCTTCTCCTTCACCTTGACGTTCACCAGCACCTGCGGATAGCGCGTCATCTTCGCCGCCAGCTCGGCGAGCGGGCGCCCCGCCTCGAGCATCACCGCGAGCACCTGCAGCGCCGCGATGATCCCGTCGCCGGTGGTCATGTGGTCGAGGAAGATGAGGTGCCCCGACTGCTCGCCGCCGAAGTTGTAGCCGCCGCGGCGCATCTCCTCGACGACGTAGCGATCGCCGACGGCGGTGCGCACCAGCTTGCCGCCCCAGCCCGCGATGGCGCGCTCCAGGCCGAGGTTGGACATCACCGTGGTCACGAGCGTGCGCTGCTGCAGCTCGTCGCGCTCCAGCATGCGGTGGGCGCAGATCGCCATGATCGCGTCTCCGTCCACCACCTCGCCCGCGGCGTCGGCGAAGATCACGCGGTCGGCGTCGCCGTCGAGCGCGATGCCGAGGTCGGCGCGGTGCTCCTTCACCGCGGCGCAGAGCACGTCCGGGTGGAGCGCGCCCGCCCGGTCGTTGATGTTCTTGCCGTCGGGCTTGACGTTGATGGCGATGACCTCGGCGCCCAGCTCCTCGAACACCGCGGGGCCGACCTTGTAGGCGGCGCCGTTCGCGCCGTCGACGACGATGCGGATCCCGTCGAGGTTGCGCTGCTTCGGGAATACCGACTTGCAGAAGACGATGTAGCGGCCGCGCGAGTCCTCGTACTTCACCGCCTTGCCGACCTCGCCGGCGGCGGGGCGGGCGAGGTCGAGGGCGCCCGAGGCCATGAGCTGCTCGATCTCGGCCTCCACCGCGTCGGGCAGCTTGAAGCCGTCGGAGGCGAAGATCTTGATGCCGTTGTCCTGGTAGGGGTTGTGGCTCGCCGAGATCACCACGCCGGCGTCGGCGCGCATCGACGCGGTGATGAAGGCGATGCCCGGCGTCGGCAGCGGGCCGACCAGCATCACGTTGGCGCCCATCGAGCAGATCCCCGACGAGAGCGCCTGCTCGAACATGTAGCCGGACAGCCGCGTGTCCTTGCCGATGACGATCCGCCCCATGTGGCCGCCGCGGGAGAAGTGGTGCGCCACCGCGCGCCCGAGGAGCATCGCGGTTTCGGTGGTCATCGGATCGACGTTGGCGACGCCGCGGATCCCGTCGGTCCCGAAGAGCTTGCGCGCCGGCTGGCTGGCCATGTCCTCTCCTCCTGAGTGGGGGCGATATTCTAAGCGCACACGGGAAAGAGGGCGACATGCGCGATCGATCGTTCGGCCCAACCAACGAGAGGACATGAGCGTCGCGCCAGCCGAGCGCGATCTTGAGCGGCGGGCGGCGAGAGGCTATCGTCGCTGGCCGGCATGGACGATCGCGCACCCCGTTTCTCGCAGGCCGACGCCGCGCGTGAAGACTTCCCCCTCGACGACGAGGCGAGGCGCGAGGCGACCGGGTTCGGCGTGGGCGGCGCGGCGCTGCACGAGGCGATGGCGCAGCTCGCGCCGCGGGACGGCGAGGGCGGAGAATAGGTCGCGGGCGGAGGGCGGATGCCGTCGAACGAGCAGCCGGTTCGATTCGAGGTGCAGCCGGAGGAGGTCCCTGGGCTGCTGCGCGAGGCGCATGAAGGCGGCGCGACGCTCTTCCTGTCGGCCGACGGCAAGCCCGCCTTTTCGGCGCGCCTCGTCGGAGTGCTCGCCGACGGATCGCTCGCGGTGGCGCCCGAGGGCGCGACGGCGGTCGAGCTGCCGGAGGCCGCGGCGGAGGTCACCGTCGAATATGCGCTTCGCGGCGTCCCGCACCGCTTCGCGACGAACGTCACCGGAGGCGGCCCGGAATCGCTTTTCCTCGGGCAGCCGCGGGCCTTCGCGCGCGTCCAGCGTCGGCATCACTTCCGCGTCGCCCCCGCGACCGGGAGCGCGGCGACCTTCCAGTCACCCGGCGGCAAGCGCCGGACGCGCGCCATCCACGACGTCGGCGCGGGCGGCCTCGGGTTGTTGCTCGAACTCGGAGAAGAGGAGTTCGCCCCCGGCGATTTGGCCGACTTCGAAATGCTGATGGCGGGCTGCGCCGTGGTGATCGCGGCCGGCGTCGTGCGCTGGGTCGAACAGCGGCCCCCGGCGGGCGCGTCCTACCGTCGCTGCGGGGTCGAGTTCGTGCGGATCGGCCTGGGTGAGCAAGAGCGCCTCATGCAGTACGTCGCGCGGCGGGAGCGCGAGCTGCTCGGGCGCCGCAAGTCGCAGCGCGCGCCGGCTGCTTGCGGATCGGTGATCGTGCTGCGGCGGGCGCCCGGGCCCGCGCGGGTGCGCGCCGTCCTCGACTTCGGCGCCGGCGGCGTGGCGCTGCAGCTGGTGGAGGGCGAGGACCACGACCTCGCGCCCGGCATGGCGTTCCCGAGGGCCGAGCTGCGCCTGGCCGACATCGATCCAATCATCACGACGGCGACGATCGTGTGGGTGCGGCGCGCGGGCGCCGACCTGATTTGCGGCGTGGAGTTCGCCGGGCTCTCCGCCGAGAGCCGCGAGCGGATCGCCCAGCGTGCGCGGCTCGCGTCGTTCGATCCGCTGCGCCCCCCCGGCGAAGGCTGAACGCGTCACCACACGCTCGCGGGACCGATGCGACTTCCTGCGCGGGCGGTCGACCGCGCCCGAGCGAAAGTCAAAGTCGTCCCTCGTCCGCGAAACCAGACCTGGTCGCGTGACGTCCCGGGACGCTCCGTGACTCCCGCGACGCCGCGACGCCGCGACGCCGGCCACGCGCCGGCGGGATCAGTTCAGTCCCGCCGACGTTTCGTCACGAGCGTGACCGACTCCGGCCGCACCTCGGCCGCGACGTTGGGGGGCAGCCCGACCGCGCCGATGCGCTTCCGGAACGCGCCCGCGGGCCGGCCATCCTCGGCTGCCGCGTCGACCAGCAGCGATGGGACGCCGAGCGGCACCGCGGCCAGCGCCTCGGCCGGGCCGCGCAGCACCACGTCGGCCACCTCGGGCTCCAGCCGGCCGTCGAGCCGCGAAAGGCCGGTGACGCGCACCGGGACGCCGCGCAGCGTGCGCTCGGCGAGCGCGGCGACCACCTCCACGTCCACCGCCACCTGCTCCACTCCGTCGATCTCGGCGTGCGGCGGCAGCGACTCCAGGTGCGCCTCGCCGTGCACCGGCGCCTTCGCCTCCGCGATGCGCACGGGGCGCGTGGTGATGCGCTGGATCCCCTCGACCACGCTCTTCGCGCCGGTGACGCGCACCTCGCGCGGGTGGGCCACGCTGCGCACCACGCGGTAGCCGGCGGCCGGCTCGCCCTCCAGGAGCGGCTGCACCGGCACCGTCCGCGTCACGCGCGTCTCGAAGCGCAGCTTCACCGACGCCGGCGCGATCGAGGCGAGGCGCAGCCCGACGGGCAGCTTGACCATCTCCTCGGTGAAGCGCAGGTCGCCGCTGGGCGCGTTGGCGAGGTCGACGCGCACCGGCTCGAGGTCGCTGTCCTCGAGGCGCGACACGCGCGTCCACGGCCCGCGCACGCTGATGCGCAGCTCGGAGACCGGCTCCGAGACGAGCACGCGGTCGCGCGGCAGGACGTAGATCACCTTCAGGTAGGCGCCGGCGGCGGCGTCCTTGTCGCCGCGCACGAACACGAACAGCACGACGGCGATCACCAGCGACACCGCCTTGAGCAGCACGTCCTGGAGCAGCCAGCGACGAAGCAGCTCGCGCATCAGCGCTGCACCAGGTCGAGCACCTTGGCGGTGTCGCCGGCGACGGATGCGGCGGGTGCGTCGGGCTCGGCCGTGGCGGGGTCCTTGCGCGCGCTCTCGCCTTCGTCCGACAGCACCGCCCCGCGTCCCGTGTCCTCCCGTCGCTGCGCCCCCGTGCGGCGCGGCTTCTTCTGGAACAGCCCGAGGAGCGCCTTGCGGAGCGTCGCCGGGTCGAGGTCGCTCGCGATGTTGCCGCCGAAGCAGAGCGAGACGGTGCCGCGCTCCTCGCTGACCACGACCACCACTGCGTCGGTCTCTTCGGTGATGCCGATCGCGGCGCGGTGGCGCGTGCCGAGCGACTTGTCGAGCTTCGAATTCGCCGAGAGCGGCAGCACCGCGCCGGCGCGCTCGATGCGCAGGTTCTTGATCAGGACGGCGCCGTCGTGGAGGTTGTTGGCGGGCTCGGGAAGGAACAGCGCGACGAGCAGCTCCCGGGTCACGCGCGCGTCCACCGCGACGCCGGCGTCCTCGAGGAACTCCTCGAGATCGGCGTCGCGCTCGATCACGATCAGCGCGCCGGTGCTCGAGCGCGCGAGGGTCTCGGCGGCCTTGATGATCTCCTCGAAGACGTAGGTCTCCTCGTACTGCCGCCGTGAGGCGAAGAGGTTCTGACCGACGCGCATCAGGCCACGGCGGATGTCGTGCTGGAAGATGACGATGAAGAAGATGATCGAGTAGTTGATCAGGTTGTCGAGCAGCCAGGTCAGCGTCGTCAGCTCGAGCACCTTGGCCGCCGCGAAGGCCACCACGACGAGGAGCAGGCCGATCAGGACCTGCGCCGCGCGCGTCCCCTTCACCAGGACCAGCGCGCGGTAGACGACGAAGGCGACGACGAGGATGTCGGCCGCCGCAGTCAGCCCCTGCCACAGCGTGAGGTCGTGCAGGAAGCTGCGGACGAACGCCATCATGGGTGAGTCTCGCGTCGCACGGCGTCGGCCACCGCGAGCGCGGCGCGCGCATCGGCGACGGCGTGGAGTCGGACGAAGTCGGCGCCGCGGACCGCCGCGGCCACCGCCGCCGCGAGCGACGGGGCATCACGGCGCTCCACCGGCAGCCCGGTGAGCGCGCCGAGGAATGCCTTGCGCGAAGGACCCACCATCACCGGTACGCCGAGCCGCGCCGACAGCTCCCCGGCGCGCGCGAGCAGCGTCACGTTGTGCTGGACGGTCTTGCCGAAGCCGAGCCCCGGGTCGGCGACGAGGCGCCGCACGCCGGCGGCGCGGGCGCGCGCGAGGGCGGCGGCGATCTCGTCGGCCACCTCGGCGAAGAGGTCGGAAAACTCGATGCGCTCCTGCATCGCGCGCGGGTCGCCGCGCAGGTGGCCGGCGACGTACACGGCGTTCGCCTCGCCGCACAGGTCGAGGATCCGC
>JAJXSP010000363.1 GCA_021784515.1 Myxococcales bacterium
CGGCGCGCGACTCGCCGTCGGCGCCGACGATCGTCATCGAGGCGGCGAAGCCCGCCGCCGCCGCGCGCTGCGCCCACGCCCGCGCGAGCCGCGGACGATAACGCCCGCTCTGCGCCAGCCTCCGGATCCGCACGCGTAGAGCCTCGGCCCTCGCCGCGAGGCGATCGTCGTCCTTCGCCACGGCTGCGCCGAGACGCGCGACGAGCCGCTCGCGCGCCGCACCGTCGGCCTCGCCGCGGCGCACCGCCTCGCACAACCGGTCGAGGTGATCGCAGGTGTTCTCGTTCACCGCGACGACGAACGCCTTGACCGCCTCGCGCAGCGACGGGCGCGTGCCGAAGAAGTGCGCGAGGATCTGGTGCTCGTAGTCCGCCCCCATCGTGAGGTGGTGCAGCGCGCGCTCGCCGTAGTTGCGCGCCTCGAAGACCGGGCGCATCACCTCGAAGGCGGCCTGCGCGCGCGCATCCGCGATCCGGTACGTCCAGCCCCAGTAGCTGCCCTCGAGGCGCCCCTCGCGGCGTAGCTTTCGCTCGAGCGGCGTGCCGGCGTAGACCTCGGTGCGGCAGAAGTTCATCGGGTGGCGCGGGTGCGCGCGCAGGAACGCGACGTTCGCCTCGAGGTCCTCGAGGGTCGAGTCCGGGTTCAGCAGGAGCAGGTTGAAGCAGGCGTGGAGGTCGAGCCGGTCCATCACCGCGAGCGCGCGCTCGTTGTCGAGGAAGGTCTGGCCGCGGCCCAGCCGGCGCAGCGCCTCGTCGGTGCCGGCCTCGATCCCGAGGAAGACGCGGAACAGCCCCATCGCGCGGAGCGCGCCGAACAGCTCCTCGTCGACGGACTCGGGGCGGCTCTTGACGGCGAAGGCGATGCGGCCGACGCCGTGGCGCGCGAGCGCGTCGCCGAGCGCGCGCACCCGCGCCAGCGTGTCGTCGCGGCGCGGCAGGAAGAAGTTGTCGTCGTGGAAGTTGAAGATGCGCACGCCGCGGCGGTAGAGCGCCGCCACCTCCTCGGCGATGCATTCGGGCGCGCGCAGGCGAAGGCGCGGTCCGCCCGTCATGCGGTGCCACGAGGCGATCGAGCAGAAGGCGCAGGCGTGCGTGCAGCCGCGCGAGCCGAGCAGGTTCACGATCGGGAGCCCGAGGAAGTGATCGGGCGGCTCCTTGCGGCGCGGCGGCGCGAGCGTGTCGAGGTCCACCGGCTTCTCGGCGGGCGGGGTGTGCACGAGGCGCGCGCCGTCGCGGAAGGTGAGGCCACGGACCCGCCCGAGGTCGTCGAGGTGCGCCGCCAGCTCGACGAGCAGCGCCTCGCCTTCGCCGGCGGCGATCGAGTCGAAGGCCGGCACGTCGCGGAGGAGCTCCTCGGCGTGGAAGGCGGCGAAGTGGCCGCCGGCGGTCACGTGGCCGCGGAAGCCGAGGGCGCGGGCCCGCTGCGCGAGGTCGGCGAACTCCCACGCGCGCGCCGTGAACACCATCGAGAAGCCGCACAGCGCGGCGCCCGAGCGCGCGATCTCCCGTGCCGCGCGCTCGCGGTCCTCGGGCGAGTTGAAGGCGACGAAGGTGACGCGGTGTCCGGCCGCCTCGAGCGCGCTCCACAGGTACCGGACGGCGAGGTTCTCCTCGAACTCGGCCCCGACGAGCACGACGTGCATGGCGACGCCTCGGGAGGACACCGCCTCTCCGCGCGGCGACGGTAGCACGCCGCCCGCTCGGAGAGGGATCGTGCGGCGGCGGTCAGCGCGCCGGGAGGCCGACCGTCGTGCCCGTGGCGTGGTCGCTCGAGAGCGCCCACTCGAGGAACGCGTCGAACACCGGGCGCGACCAGCTCTCGCCGCCCGCGTTCTCGAAGTCGTGATCGAGCCCCGGGAGGAGGAGGAAGCGCACGTGGACGCCGCGGTCGCGCAGCATCTCCGCGACGAACACCTCGGCGCCCTCGGCCGACGCGGTGGTGTCCGCGGTGCCGTGCGCGACGAACACCGGGACGGGCGTCGCGCGCAGGTCGTCGAGCGGCGTCGAGTCGAGGGCGAAGGAGACGGTGTGCTCGACGGGGGCGTCGCGGTACGTGCCGCCGTCGGGGCGCTGCGCGAGGCGCGCCTCGTCGTCGAGCGCCTGCTTCACCGCACGGAAGTCCTGGTCGTACATGCCCTCGATCACATCGTCGAAGAAGCGCGTCGGGCCGGCGCCGGCGAACAGGCCCACCGCGGAGACGCCGTGCCCGCCGAGCGCCCGCACTGCGCCCGCGGCCACGTCCGCGCCCTCGCCATGCCCGGCGAGGATCACCTCGCTCACCCACGGCTCGCGCGAAAACGCGAGCACCGCGTCGGCCAGCTCCTGCACGCGCTCGCGCTTTCCGATCCCGCCGCGCTCGGCCGTGCACGTCAGGTCGGCGCCGGGATCGTCGGTGAACGACTTGAGCCCGTGGCGCTCGACCGCGCCGATGTGCACCGCCGGCGGGTTTTCGACCGCGGCGTCGGCGAACAGCGGCGTCACGCGCAGTCGCCGCTTCCCGTCGCGCACGACGATCGAGAAGAGCGGGCGGCAATCGCCGCCGGGCACCAGCAGCACGAGCGGCCTCCGCTCACTGGTGTTGGACAGGTAGGCGTCGAGCGGCGCCGCTCCCGGCCGCTCGACGCGGTACTGCGTCCAGGGCTGGCGGAGCGTCGGGCCGACGAGAACCGCCCGCGGCGACGGCGGCGGCGCCGGCGGCACGAGACGTCGCGACGGCGCGCAGCCGGCGGCGACGAGGAAGGTGCAGGCGATCGGGAAGGCGAGGCGCATGGTGACCGCGCGGAGCCTACCGCCGCGGACGCACCGTCGCCACCGCGACCGCTACTGCGGCTCGCAGTAGCCGAAGTTGCAGGCCGGCGTCGCGGGGGGGCAGTCGCCCGGGACCTTGCACGGGACGCAGTTGTTCGAGGTGCCGGTGGCCGGGTCGGCCTTCTCGAACGCGCAGCCGCACGACGGGCGCGCCGTGTAGGGCAGGAGCGGCCCGCCCTCGCGCTGCCGCGTCACCTTCATCGCGCAGCGCGGGATCAGCCCCGCCTGCTTGAACGCGGTGATCACGTCGAGGTTCGACGACGGAGGGAGCGGCTGCGCGCCGGTGAGGTAGTCGATCACCTGCCCGACGGCCGGCTTGATCGGGACGCCGTTGCCGTCGACGCGTGTGTAGAAGTGGACCGGCGCCCAGAGGAAGTAGTGCCCGTCGCGGACGTTCCGCTTGTCGTGCGCGCCGGGCTCCGAGTCGGGCGTGAAGGCGCAGCGCTGGCCACGGGCCTGGAAGGCGAGCGTCCGCACCTTGTCGCGCTGGTTGTCGGCGATGTCGGCCGAGGTGATGCCGAGCGCGGCGTTGGGATCGGGGTAGCCGGTGACGGTGGGCACCATCTTGTCGCCGGCGAGCACCACGTCGCCCATCCACCGCGACGCGGGCAGCCCGATGCACGCGCTCAGCACCAGCTCGTGGCCCGAGCCGGCGGGACGGAGCGCGGTGGTCCCCTGCGTCCAGGGCGCAACGCCCGATGCCTTGCCCAGGCCGTAGACCTCGTAGGCCGCCTCGGCGCTGATCGCGTACTGGTCCGACTTGTTCGGCACGATGAACATGTACGTCTGCACCTGCGCCGGGAAGTCGCCGATGTTGTCCAGCCCCATCGAGTTCGGGTAGCAGCTCTCCGGGTAGACGTCGGAGACGGCGACGTCGGGGGTCACGCCGCCGTCGTCGAGCGTGCAGTAGTGGCCGGCGCCGGTCTGATCGGCGGGGAGCCAGTACTGCCCGAGCCCCGTCATCTTGGTGGCGGGGAAGTTCGAGGCGACCGCATCGAGCGCGTTGCAGGAGACGTTCTTCCCCTTGATGACCGTGGCGGAAGTGGAAGGGATCGCCTGCGCCAGCTTCCACATCACCTGGTCGAGGGTGGTCGATCCGTAGAGATAGACAGGGGAGGGCAGCTTCGAGCAGAGCACCGTCCCGCCATCGCTGGGGTTGGGGACGCCGCCGTCCGTGATCACGGAGCCGGAGTCGGCGGGCAGCGGACGCACGCCGCCGTCGAAGCCGGGGATGCGGTGATAGTTGTCGAACGGCGTGCACTGCCCGCCGGTGCAGGCGTTGAGGACCTGCGTGGGATCCTGCGGCGCGCAGTTGACGCACGACGAGCCGGGGAAGCCGTCGGGCACCTCGCAGCCCGCGTCGACGGAGCGATCGGCGGCGGCGTCGTGGGCGGCGCCACCATCGACGAGGTAGCGATCCGACGGGATGCCGAGGATCAGGCTGCACGAGGCCGCCGCGACCGCGAGCGCGCCGAGCGCCGCGCCGGTGAGCGCCGCCCGCCTCACCACTGCCCCGCCAGCGCCAGGCCTGTGCCCATCGGCGCGAGCGTCACCCGCGGCCGCTTCGCCGACGGCGCGATCGCGAGCAGGACCGCGCCCGCCGCCGCCGCCACGCCGCCGACGACGAACAGCGCCGTCGAGGCATTCGCCGCCGACATGGCGTCGCCGGTGAGCCCGAGCGCGCGGCCATCGGTGCAGGCCGCGCCGTTGCAGAAGGCCGCCGCGTCGTTGTTGTTCTTCATCGCCACCAGGCCGAGGATCCCTCCCACGCCGATCCCCACCACGCCCAGCGCCAGCAGCGTCCCGCCCGAGGCGAGCATGATGGTGCGGCGGCGGGCGAGCGGCTGCTCGGCATCATCGCGCGGGTTCGCCGTCGCGGGCGGCAGCACGGGCGGCGCCGTGACGGCCGGCGGCGGCGCGGGCGGCGGCACGGGCGGCTCGGGCGCCGCCTTGAGCAACTCGAGCCGATGGGTCGCCTTCTCGAGGAGCGCGGGCTCGGCGTCGCGGGCGGCGAGGAAGCGGCGGTAGTAGTCGATCGCCAGATCGCGCTCCTTCAACTTCTTGTCGTAGATGATCGCGATGTTGTAGAGGAGCGCGCCGAGCGGCCGGATGTCGTAGGCCTTCGTGGTGAGCGCGATGGCCTGCGCGTAGTCGCCCGCGGCGTAGCGCTCGGCGGCGCGGCTCGCCAGCTCCTCGACGGCGGCATTGCGCGGGTCGGGCTCCACCGGTGGCGCGGCCGGCTTGCCCTTCGCCAGCGCCGAGCCCTGCGCGATCGTGACGAGCAATGCGACGGAAAAAAGGCACCTCGTGCTTCGATGGTGGCTGCGGACAGGAGGCACGGCGCGTCCACACTGAAGGCAAGGCGACGGGCAGTCAAGCCGCTGCACGACCGCAGCGCCGCCTGGCTCGTCCGCGCCGGGCTCTTCGATGGCACGACGGCGAACCCGCGCCTGCTCGACGGCGCGGAAATCGGATCGCTCCGTCGTCGAGCGCTGGCAACCGTCGCCCGCTCGCGGCACGATGCGCGCGTGAACTCCTGGGCTCTCGTCGTCGGCGCGAGCGGCGCCGCCCGAAGATCGCTGGTGGACCGGCTGGCGCGGCGGCTCGCCGAGCGCGGCCTCGTCGTCGCGGGCGCGGTGCAGGAGGCGGTGATCGAGGGCGGCGAGCGCGCCGGCTACGTCGCGCGGCGCCTCGGCGGCGACGAGCGGTGCCCGATCGCGCGTCACTCGACGGCCGCGCCCGGCCCGTCGGAGGAGGCCTACTGCTCGTTCCTCTTCGACGCGACCGGCTTTTCGGCCGCGCGCCGCTGGCTCGCCGAGGACGGCGCCCGCGCCGACGTCCTGTTCATCGACGAGGTGAGCCGGTTCGAGGCGGCCGGGCGGGGCCACCACGACGCCATCCGCGCCGCGCTCGCCGGGCGCGCGCTGCCGATCCTCTCGGTGCGCGCCGACCAGCTCTTCGCGGTGATCGAGCGCTTCGACCTCGACGAGCCGGTCGCGTCGCTCGATGCCGCCCGGATCGACGACGCGGCCGAGGCGGCGTTCGTCGAGGCCGCGCACGCTCTCGTGAAGACGAGACCGCTTCTCTAGCCCGCCCCGATGCCGCCCTCCTCCAATCCCGCGCTCGCGGCCGCCGCCCACCCGCTCCTCGGCGCCGCCTTCTTCGTCGCCCTCGGCCTGTACGGCGTCGCGCTCCTCGCGAGCCTCGTCCGGCCGCCGTGGGGGCGCCCGCCGCTCGTCGCCGGGCTGGCCGTGCACCTCGGCGCCACCGTCGGGCGCGGCCTCCTCATCGCCTACCTCCCGCTCACCAACAAGATGGAGTCGTTCTCGGCCGCCGCGCTCGCGCTCGCGCTGGTGATCGCCGCGGCGTGGCAGCCGGCGCGGCTGTTCGTCGCGCCGCTGCTCGCGCTCGTCGTCGGCCTGCTCGCCTCCGCGCTCCGCTTCGGCCTCGATCTCCACTACCCCGTGCCGCCGCTGCGCACGATCTGGTACCCGACCCACGTCCCGCTGTCATTCCTCGCCTACGCGGTCTGGGCGGCGGCCGCCGCGGCGGCGCTGGTGTGGACGCAGCGACGGGAAGCGGCCTGGCTGCGGCGGGTCGAGCGGCTCGGCCTTGCGGGCTTCGGCCTGTGGTCGCTCTCGATGATCTGCGGCGGGATCTGGGGCGTGGTGGCCTGGGGCGCCTACTTCCTGTGGGACCCGAAGGTGGT
>JAJXSP010000364.1 GCA_021784515.1 Myxococcales bacterium
TCGCAGACCACGCCCGAGCGCGCGCGCCTCGTCGAGCGCGGCCTCGACCTCTACAGAACATAGTGCGTTCTCTGACACTAAGTTTTCGTTTTTGGCTGCGATCGCCTGAGCGACCCCTACGCCGGCGACTACACCATCCGCAACGTCTCGTCACACCCGACGGCCGGCATCGGCCGCTGGAGCGACGACGACGTGGCGCGCGCGATCCGCAGCGGCATCACCCCCGACGGGCGCGTGCTGTTCTGGGGCTTCATGCCGTGGGACATGTTCGGCAACCTCGACGAGGAGGACGTACGCGCGCTCACCGCCTACCTGCGCACGCTGCCGCCGCAGGATCGCGTGGCGCCACCGGCGGTGCCGGCGCGCCCCGATCACCCGCGCGAGATCTCGTGGACGATCGACATGTCGCGCATCGAGGCGCGCGTGTTCGACCTGTTCCGCAGCAGGAGCGCGCCGCCGAGCACGAGCGCGCCGCAAAGCCAGCCCAGCGTCGCGCCGGGCCGCCCGTAGACGAGGTCGAGCGCGGCGAAGAACAGGCACTGCGTCAGGTAGAGCAGCGACGGCACGGCGATCGATTCCACGGCCGGCCGCGCACGGGCGATGCGCCGGAAAAGCTCGACCACCAGCGCGCCGGTGAGGATCCAGCCCGCCCAGTTCGACAGCGGCATCTGGTAGTAGGTGCCGAGGAGGTGCGCCCCGAGATCCTTCCAGGTCCAGCACGCGTAGAACGAGGTCATCGCCGGGTCCATCGGCACGTCGGCGAGCGTCAGGACGAGCGCGGCGACGAGCGGCAGGAGGAGCCGCGGCGGACGCAGCCGCTCGGCGAGCAGCAGCGCCGGGTAGAGCAGCGAGAACCAGGTGAGCGGCATGACGTACGGGACGCGCCCGGCGAACTTCGGGCCGAGGAAGTCGCTGTACTCGTAGTGGCCGAAAGGGATGCCGGTCGTCGTGCCCGCCAGCTCCATCGCCAGCGCCGTCGTGCAGCACAGCGCGAGCAGCACCAGCGCGCGACGGCGGCCCTGCCGCTCGAACGCGTGCAGCGAGGTCGCGAGGAACGCGGTGATCACGTTCAGCATCCCGAAGACGGCGGCGAGCGAGGCGAAGTGGAGCCGCTCCTCGGGTACGTGCCCGCGCAGGACCGCCGTCATGGCGGCGACGCTGCCGAGGCAGATCGACGCATTCGCGATCAGCGCGACGCGCGAGACGGTGCGGAGGCGTTTCATGGCGACGGGAAGATAGCAGACCGCTCAGCGCCACCACTGGCCCAGCGACTGGAACTCCAGCCGCCGCGCCAGCGTCCCCGGGGGAACGTCGAGCACCACCTCATTGACCCAGGCGCGCGAGTGCGTGATCTCCTCGGGCACGTCGAACGAGATCATCTGCGGCGCGACCTTCGCCTTGAGCGGCTGGCCGTTCCACGTCGCGGCGACGCGCGCCTCCTGCGCCTTGAAGTCGCCGGTCAGGCGCATGCGCAGCCCCTCGCGCGCGGCCAGCGGCACCAGCACCCGCGCCCGCGCCGCGAGCGGCACCTGCTGCGCGCCAGGCTTTCCGACGGGCGGCCCCGCGATCCCCTCGACGACGTACTGGTGCGGGTCGGCAAAGGCGATGAAGTCGTTCGACACGACGGCGTGGATGCGGCTGTCGCGCTCGAGCACGTAGTTGCCCACCACGCCGTCGAACACCGACGGGCCGACGCGGTACGCGAGCGCGAAGATCCACCCCGCGGGCTGGCAGAACGGCCAGCCGATCCGATCGCCCGCGCGGCCGAGCCACGCCGGGCCCTGCGCCCACGCGACCCACTGTGAAACCGGCGCCGCGCGCGCGCCCGACGACTTCAGCTTGAGCGTGCGCACCAGCTCCATCAGCAGCCCGTTCCACGCGATCGCGAGGATCGCGATCGCCACCGCGGCGCCACGCCAGCGACGGAGCGAGGGCGCCGGGCGCCGCTCGACCCACGCGTACAGCCCGCCGAGGCCGGCGGCGAAGACGACGGTGGCGTCGCTGAAGCGGCGCGCGCCGAAGGTCCAGCTGCCGAAGTGGTCCCACGCCGCGGCGTTCACCCACAGTCCGATCGCGAGCATCAGCCCGAGGCGCCACGCGAGGCCGCCGAGCGCGCGCCGGGAGGCGAACAGCCCCGGCACGACGAGGTAGAGGATCGGCGACCAGGGCAAAAGGCCCCCGCGCGTCGAGAAGAGCGCCGCGACGATCGCGGGGTCGCCCCACCGCATGTGCCCCGGCGGCTGCGGCGGGCGCACGAAGCCGAAGAACCAGCGCCAGGTCAGGAGCTGCGGCGAGAAGACGAGCGCGGCGACGGCGACCATCGCGACCACTCCGAGCACCGCGGCGGCGAGGTCGCGAGCGCGACGCGCGCGCAGCGCGGCGATCGCCAGGGCCAGCGCGTCGAGGCCGGGCAGGAGCAGCCACGCCCCCTCCTGCAGCCGCATCAGCATCGCGCCGCCGGCGAACGCGCCGAGCAGCGCCCACCGACGGAGCGTCAGCGCGTCGCGCCACGCGTCCCACCGCTCGACGAGCAGCGTCACCATGAAGAAGGCGGTGGCGTGCTGGTAGAGCGGCTGGGTGGTGAAGTACCAGATGAGCGGCGAGGCGAGCACGGCGGCGATGGTGCCGAAGCGCGCCGCCGCGACGCCGAGGTGCCGCGCGACGAGACGGAAGCACAGCGCCATGCCGGCCAGCCCGGCGGCGAGCGAGCCGAGGCCCGCCATGAAGAAGTCGAAGCGGGTCTGACCGGGCAGCCGCTCGACGGGGAGCCCCGCCGTGATCGCCGCCAGCGCCTTGAGCCCGAGGCCGAGCAGGTAGGTCGGCAGCCAGAAGACGACCGGACCGATCGGGCAGGCATTGGCGACGTGGCCGGTCTTCTCCCGGCCGAGGATGCCGGCCCACGACGGCGCCGGGATCGCGAGGTCGAGGCTGTGGTGGTAGACGAGCCCCGGCAGGTACATGAAGCCGAACCAGCCGTCGCCCGACGCCTTGCCCTGGAACACGCCGCGGGTGGCGGCGTAGTAGGCGACGATGGCGACGACGGCGGCGGCGATTCCCCAATCGCCGAACAGGCGCACGAGGCGCGGCCAGGTATTCCACAGCGCGGCCCCCAGCGCGACGCCGCCCGCGAGCCACGCGGCGACGAAGGGCCACGGCAGCGGGCCGTCGAGGCGGGCAAAGGCGAGCGGCAGGAGCGCAGCGACGGCGAGGAGGGAAGTTGGGACCTTCTTCGAGGGGTCGGGCATCGCGACGGCGCGGGAGTCTAGCACCGAAGGCGAGTCGTTCTCGCTCTCGCCGTGACTGACTCGGGCTTGCGTTCGAGAGGGGGGACGCGCGGACGAATCAGTGGATCTCGCACTTGTAGGACACCAGAAGACCGCGCTCGATCTGGCAGGAGTGCGCGCCCGCGCATGGCAAATCGTTCACGAGGCAGTCGCAGATCGGCGTCCCCATGCAGTCCATCGGAACCGAGTGGCAGGTATCGGTCTCCGTTCCGCCGTCGAGGAAGCTCACGACCGTGTAACAAAACTCCTTGCCGAGGATGCAGGCTGCCGCCCCGCAGGCGGTCGTCTGAAGGCTCCCGTCGAGGGCGGCCATGTCCGGTGGGGCGACGGCCGTCATGTCGGGGGGCGCCGCGGCATCGATGCCCGCATCGAAGGCGCCCCCGGCAGGCCCCTGGTCGCACGCCGCGGTCGCCACGAGCACCGCGAACGCGATCGTCCACGCCCCGAGGCGGGCTAGGAGCCTGTTTCCGTAATGCGCCTGCTGCGGCGTTCGATCCGCCTGGCCATGCTTCGTCGCTCCTCCTCGGATTACAGAAAGTAGTCCGTCGTCGTCGCTCCTCGCCTGGCCGGCGCCTCGAGCGCCTCGCGACGTCCCCTTACGGAAACAGGCTCCTAGCGCGTGCCTCATCGGGAAGGAAGGCTCTCGTCCTGGGGGAATCGGGCGGGTCGACTGCATGGCCGTACTCCTTTGCGATCAACGAACGTCCATCAACAGAGCGTCGACGGGCCGGCCGTGTCAACCAGACCAGGAGGCTCCCCACGCTCGAAGGACATGCGCGATTGAAGGCGGGGCGCGGGTCCTGTCCCATGGGGGCCTTCCCACCGCTGCGCTCCGACGTGCTGGCACGGCCGCCCCGCCGTAGTCGGCGAGCGCGTTGCCGATCAGGAACGGCCGGCTCCGCGCAGCGGCGGGCCCCTTCCATGGGCCACCCGCGCGGGCGATTGTCCGCCCGAGGTGCGCCACGCCGTCGCCTTCCGGGATGTTGACGTGGCGCTCGAAGACGTAACGGTGCTCGGCGGGATCGTCGCCCCGCTTCTGATCCGGGCGCGGCACGTCGAGGGCGTCGCAGAGGTCGTTCAGGAAGGACTGGCCATGGCTCTGCTCCGAGCCCTCCGAGCCGCGCCATTTGTTGACGAAGTCTTCGAGGCGGGGATGGTCGATCGACACGAGGCTCCCTCCGAGAGGGCGCGAGCCTGCCATGTCGGGAGAGGGAGGTCCAGCGACCGCCCGCGGCCGTAACGGCCCCGGGAGCACCCGTCTCCCGCCCGATCTCGTCCCGTTCCCACTCGATCACGCTCGCCCCCCGGCCGACGGCGACCGATCCCCACTCGCATGCGACCGCTCCCCGGTCGATCACGACCGATCCCGAGTCGATCAGGACCGCCCCCCGGTCGATCACGAGAGGCCCCCGCAGCCCCTCTGACGCGATCGCCAGGCGATTGACGCCCGCCCGACGCCCGACGTCGCCTCCTCGCCGCGAATGGCGGGCATTCCGCCACGCGCGCCCCCTGGCCCAGCGCTCGCAAACCGAGCGCTCCGTCACCACACGACGCCAACACGAGCCGACAGGAGAATGACCATGAGCAACCACACCAGCGAAGCCGATCTCGTCGCCACCGTCGCCAACATGGCCAAGCTTCTGCCGCAGATCGCGGCGGCGCTGCCCGACGGCATCACGCCCAAGTCCTTCGCCACCGAGGCCGAGCGGCTCGGCGGCTCCATCGCCGCCGTCCAGGTAATCAACCAGAAGCGCAAGGGCGCGATCGCCGAGAAGCGCGCCACCGTGAAGGAGGTGAAGCACCTGCTCAAGCGCATCCGCGAGGGAGTGAAGGGCCATTACGGCGACGACTCGGTCGAGTACTCCCTCGTCGGCGGCAAGCGCCTCTCCGAGCGCAAGAAGCCGGTGCGCAAGCCCAAGGTGCAGAAGGCCGCCTGAGCCCTCCCCCCTTCCCCACCGCCGTAGGCCGCGCCCGCCGCGCGGACGTCCCTCCCCGCGATCAGCCCTCGGCCAGGATTCGCCGCAGCGACGGCACCAGCCCGGCGAGGTTGCCGCCGATCGTCTCCCACACGATCGAGAGATCGACCCCGAAATACTCGTGGGTCACCACGTGGCGCATCCCGCGCATCTTCGCCCACGGGAGCTCCGGGTAGCGGGCGCGCACGTCGTCGGGAACGTGGCTGGCCGCCTCCCCGATCACCGTCAGGTTGCGCACCACCGCGTCGATGGTTCGGTCGTCGCCGCAGAACTGCTCGAAGGTCATCCCTGCCGTGTAGGCGGTGACCTTTCCGATGGCATCGAGGATGTCCTCGATCCGGAGCTGCCATTGCCTAGGCGGCACGAACCGCCTCCCCGAGGATGCGCTCGCGGAGCTGCCGCTTGAGCGCGCCGGGCGTCACGAGATCGACCCGGCGGCCGAGCATCGATTCGAGTCGCTCTTTCACGTCCACGAACTCGAACAGCCCGACCGGCCGGTCGAACTCCACCAGGACGTCAACGTCGCTTTGCGGCCCCGCTTCGTCACGCGCGACGGAGCCGAAGAGGGAGAGTGAGCGCACGCCGAGGCGATGAAGCTCTTCCGCGTGGCTCTTCAGGATCGCGATCGCGTGGTCCCGCCGCATCGTCGGAATACTAGCGCCGTGCGTGCGCGAAGGCGCCTTCCGCGCGCTGGGGGGACGATCTTTCGGGCGCCACCAGGGCCCACCAGGACCTCGCGCTGCTCTGGCAGCGCTGAGGGCCCGCCCTACCGCCCGCGCTCGGTCGGGATCCCGTAGTCCGAGATCTTCTTCGCCACCGTCGGGTACGACACCCCGAGCAGGCGCGCCACCTGGGTCCGGTTGCCGCCCGCGTAGTCGAGCAGCCGCACGATGTAGGCGCGCTCGAGGTCGACCAGCGTCGGCGGGGCGCCGTTGGGACCGCAGTCGAGGGTGAAGAACGACCCGCCGCCCTCCGGCACGGGCGCCGGCGCCTGGCCCGCGGTGATCACGATCGACGGCGCCCCCACCTCGCTGCCCGCCTCGAGGATCACCGCGCGCTCGATCAGGTTGCGCAGCTCGCGCACGTTGCCGGGGTAGGAGTAGCGGTGGAGGATCTGCTCGGCCTCCGGGGAGAAGCGGCGCAGCGGCTTGCCCATCCGCGACGCGAAGCGCTCGAGGAAGAAGCGCGCCAGCGGCAGCACGTCGCCACGGCGCTCGCGCAGCGGCGGCAGCGCGAGGTGGAACACGTC
>JAJXSP010000365.1 GCA_021784515.1 Myxococcales bacterium
CTCCCTCGACAGCTGGTAGCGCTCGCCGATCTCCTTCAGCGTCCGCCGGTCGTCCATCTCCAGCCCGAATCGCTGGGTGAGGACGTCCGCCTCGACCGGATTCAGCTCGTCGAGCAGCCCGCGCACCACGCGCGCCGCCTCGCGGTCGCCGAGGTCGTCGGCCACCGTGCGCTCCTCGACGCGCGGGTCCCGGAAGATGTCGCCGACCGTGCGATCGGCGTCGTCGTCGCCGATCGGGCGGTCGAAGGAGACCTCGCGCGGGTTGGCGATCCCGCCCAGCTGGTCGAGCTTCGAACCGGGGATTCCCGTGGCCGCGCTCAGCTCCTCCACCGTCGGCTCGCGGCCGAGCTGGCCGGACAGGCGCTGCCGGAGGCGATTGGCGCGGCGCCCCGAATCGAGCATGTGCACCGGGACGCGGACCGTCCGGCCCTTGTCCGCCAGTGCCCTTTGAATGGCGTGCCGGATCCACCAGGTGGCGTAGGTCGAGAAGCGATAGCCGCGGCGGTAATCGAATCGATCGACCGCCTTCATCAGCCCGAGATTTCCCTCCTGCACCAGGTCCACGAAGGGCAGCCCGCCGAAGTTGTAGTGTCGCGCCACCGTCACCACGAGGCGGAGATTGGCCTTCACGAAATGGTTCCGCGCGTGCCGCAGCCGCCGCCAGCTCTCGTCGACCCGACGGAGCTGGGCCGCCTCGCCGCGACGAGGGGAGCGCAGCACCGCGGCGACCGCCGCCTCGAGCGCGCGCTTGTCGTCGTCGAGACCGCGAAGCTGCTCGGCGACCCGGCGGCGCACCACGGCGGCGTCGCGCCGGGCCACCGCCGTCTTCGGTCGGCGCGCGGCCAGCTTGCGGAGGCGCGCGAAATCGGGCGCCGTCGCTGCCAGCACCTCCACGCACACGTCGAGCACCGGCCCGACGAAAGCGGGAGATTCGAGGAGCCGCTCCCACGCCTCGATCGCGAGCGTCTCGATCTCGCGGGCGAGGTCCAACTCCTCCTTCGGGCGGAGCAGAGGGAGCCGGCTGAGCGAGCGGAAATACGAGCCCGGAAGGCGCGAGGGCTCGTCCGACGTTTCGCGTGGCGAGCTGTCGCGCGGGCGCTCCGGGGCCGGCGATTCGACCGATTCGATTACCTCCGGGGAGGCATCGTCCCCGGTCGCTGCGACGTCGGGCTGGGCGGAATGGGAATCCCCACCAAGGAGCTGCTCGTCGATGGGAAGGGTCTCGTCCGAGGTGTCCGCGGTGTCGTTGGCCGTGGTGTTGTCGTCCACGGAAATCTCGTCAATCTGGAAAGCGTTCAAAGTAGTCATGGACTGGGTTCCGCAGGTGGTTTCCGCCCGGCGGCGCCCCCGACGCGCACGGCGGATCGAAAAACCGGCCATCGGGCGATCATCGCCGGGGTCGGCCGGCTCCCCCCAATAAAGAGGAGAATCGACCCGTAATAGTAACCACGCCGGGGCGCGCCGCAACCTCGAACCTCGGATTTCCCCGCGTGCGCCGGAAGCAGATCTTCTCTCCCTTTCTGCCCTTTGGCAGAGGGTTTCTGCCCTTTGGGAGAGGGCTTGCGGCGAGGGGGCGGGCGGAGACGAAGCCGCTGATCCGGATTTCAGGCGGTGATTGGGCGGCAGTGGCGCCGGAGCGCCCGGGGGCACTTGCAACCCGCCCCGCGGGGACGATCTAGCGGTTCCCCGCCATTCCAAGGAGGAAGACGATGCGTTGTGACGAGATCATGAAGACCGACGTGGAGTGCGTGCGTTCGACCGACACGGTCGAAGCCGCCGCCTGCAAGATGCGCGACGAGAACATCGGCTTCCTCCCCGTGTGCGACGACGGGAAGAAGGTGCTGGGGACGGTGACCGACCGCGACATCGCCATCCGCACCGTCGCCGCCAAGAAGCCGGGCAACACCAAGATCGCCGACGTGATGACCCGCGAGGTGATCTCCTGCAAGTCGAGCGACGACGTGCACCGGGCCGAGGAGCTGCTCGCCAAGCACAAGAAGTCGCGGATCATGTGCACCGACGACGCCGGCCGCCTGGTCGGCGTGATCAGCCTCTCGGACATCGCCCAGCGCGAGACGGACGCGCCGCTCGCCAAGACGCTTCGGGAGGTGACGGAGCGCGAGGCACCGACTCACTAAGCGACAATCCAGTACAGCCTGTTGGTTATTTTCCGCAAAACCATCCTCAACAACGTCTGATTTCCTCTCTTTTCTTGCCAATCTGCTCATCCTTGCATGGCAATCGGGAGTATGCTCGGAGGATGTCGCCGGCTACAGACCGGCTCGCTGGGATCCTTCGAAGAAGAAAAGAGCCATCGAGGCCATGAAACCGGAAGCGGACTCCTCCTTTTTCAGCGTCGCGGTCGTCAATTCGCCCTCCGATCTTGCGAATTCCTGTCGCGCCGCGCTGCGATTGATCGCCGCCGTGGAGCCAATCGAAATTCCTCTCGACGGCCCCGACCGGATGGTCGCTCAGGGATCCCACGACGTCTACCTCGTCCCGGTCACGAGCGTCGTCGAGCGAGGCATCCGGCTGGCGATCGAGTGCCGGCTGATGAACCCGCACGGCGTCACCATCCTCCTCGTCAATGAGAGCGCGCGGCTCTCCCTCAATCTCGCGGTCGAGCTGGTGAAGTGTGCGGCCGACGACCTCATCACCGTTCCCTTCGATTTGAACCTGCTGCGACGGAAGGTGCAGCGGGCGACAGGGGCGATCCGCGGGCCGGTCCTCGATGCCGTCGAGCTTTCGCCGCTGCTCGTGAACGCCGCCCCGCGGGAGAATCGGCGCCATTGTTATCGCGTCGCGATCCGCACCTGCTACCCGCTCACCGCGCAGGTCAGGATCGGCCCCCACCAATTCCCGGCCACCGTCGCCGACTTCTCGATCCCCACCGACGAATGGAAGGGCGGAATCCTGCTCTGCTTCGAGCCGCCCATCGCCACCGCCCTCGGCGCCAGGGAGTGGAGCGCGGGCACGCCATTGTGGGTCCGGCTCGCGCTGCCCGACGGCGGGCCGGAGATCGAGGTCGAAGCATGGACGGCGGCGGGGCCGCGCCTCGGGCCGCGCCAGCACCTGCGGTGGCCGATGCAGTATCGGGCGCCCGCCGGCCCCGACGCGGCGCGGCTGCAGCGCTATTGGATGGAAGCCCAGCGGGCCAATCCCAAGAAGCACTGACGAACGCGAATCGCCCGTTCACCCCGCGCCGCGGCAATGGCATTCGCGTTCATACTGCACGGCGAGACAGGGATTTCGTCCCTGTCTCGCCGTCCCTCCGCTCATCCGGTCACCGTCGGGCACGACGGCCGCTGAACGCTTTCCTCAGGCCTTCGCCGGCTCCGATCCCTTCTCCTTTCCCATCGCGCTCTTCACCTTCTCGACCATCCCCTCGAGCGCGCCTTTCGCCTTCACCGAGATCTTCTTCGGCAGCGTCTCGGGCAGCTTCGGGATGCGCACCGTCAGCACGCCGTTGCGCAGCTCGGCGTCCACCTTGTCGGCGTCCACGCCCTCGGGCAGCGTGAAGCTGCGCGTGAAGGCGCCATAGGACCGCTCCAAGGCGTAATAGTTCTCGCCCTCCTCGCGCTCCTCCGCCTCGCGCTTGCCATTGACGGTGAGCCGGTTTCCGGTGAGCGAGATCTCGACGTCCTTCTCCGCGACCCCGGGCAGGTCCGCCCGGAAGAGGTAGGCGTCGCCCGTCTCCTTCACCTCGAAGGCCGGCGCGAACGCCGACGGCGTGCCGGCTGCCGATACGATCTCCCGGAAGGGATCCCACCGCAACATCTGACGCACCAACTCGAAGGGGTCCGTCCGCCCGAACGCCGTAGGCGTGGACAGGTATTCCTCCGGATTCCTTCTTACGATTGCCATGGCCGTCTCCTTTCTGCCGCCCCTCGCCGGCCGCTCCGCCCGCTCGGCACCGACGAGGATGCAATGAACCGATAATCATTCGCCGCGCACAGGCAAGGCGGCCCGACGCGACGAAACCGCCATCGATGATAGGACGGCGGCCCGCATCGGGTAGCGCGCGGGACGCGGCGGCGCGGCAGTGGGCGCCGACTCCGCCGCCGTTTGATCGATCGGCCGCGGAGGGCGCGACCGTGATAGCCTCGCCGCCGTGGATTGGCTCGCGCGCTTCTTCGGACAGCCGTCGTCGCGGTATCGCAACTTCCAACTGGTCTTTCTCTTCTTCACGCTCAACTTCATCTTCCCGTCGCTGAGCTACGCCGTATCGCCCGACACGGCCTACGCCGGCTTCCTCAAGGTGGGCGCCTTTCTGTGGAGCGCCCCATACCCGAAGGCCGAGGACAGCTACTTCTGGCGCTTCCTCGGCGCCTCCAACGTCTTCTGTCTGGGGGCGATGTGCCTGTTCCTGCAAATCGACCTCAAGCGCTATTACCCGATCCTCCCCTCGCTCCTCATCCTCAAGGCCGGGACGTCGCTCCAGTTCCTGGTCCACTTCGCCTTCGTGCTCCACCACCCGAGCTTCCTGGTCATCGGGCTGTACGACGCGCTCACCTGCGCGGGCTTCGTGTGGTTCGCCCGGTCGGCGCACCGCGACGGCGAGGCCCGAGGCTGGAAGGGGCTGGTGCCGGCGCCGCGCTCGTCGCGGGGCGCGGCGTGACCGGCTGGGAGAGGCGCGCGCTCGGGAGCCTGGTGGCCGCGGTCCTGCCGTCGCCGGGCTCCGGGATCCCCGCCGCCGCCGACCTCGACCTTGGCCCCTTCTACCGCGAGGTGGCCGCCCGCTTTCCGCCGCTGGCCCGCCTCGGGCTGCGCGCCGCGGTCATCGCCCTCACGCTGGGCCCGCTCGTCTTTCTCGGTCGCCTGACCACCTTCGCGCGGCTCGCCCCCGACGAGCGCGAGCGCATGCTCGCCCGCGTCGCGACGAGCCGCCACTACCTCGTGCGGCAGCTCGCGCAGCTCGTGAAGACGGTGGCGTGCCTCGGCTACCTCCGCGTCCCGTCGGTGCGGTCGGCGCTCGGCCTCGATCGGTGAGCGCGTTCGGCGACGCGCCCGTCGGTGACCGGGCGATCCGCGAGCATGTCGAGGTCGTGATCGTGGGCTCGGGCGCGGCCGGCGCCGCCGCGGGGCGCGCGCTGGCGCGGGCGGGCGCGCGCGTCCTGGTCCTCGAGGAGGGCCCGCAGGTGGCGCCCGAGGGGTTCGTCGCCGACTCCTTCGGCGCGATGGCGCAGCTGTACCGCGACGCCGGCGCGGCGGTGGCGCGCGGACCGCTGCTCATCCCGATCATCCAGGGACGCTGCGTCGGCGGGAGCACGGTGTTCAACGGCGCCATCTGCTGGCGCCTCCCGCGCGACGTGTGGGAGCGCTGGTGCGCCGCCGATCCCGCGCTCGCCGAGGCGCTCCCCTTCGACGCGATCGAGCGCGCGCTCGACGAGATCGAGCGCGATCTCGGCGTCGCCCCCACCGACCCGGCGATCGCCGGCCGCAAGAACGACCTCATGGCGCGCGGCGCCGCCGCCCTCGGCCTCGAGGGGCGCCCGATCCGACGCAACGTGCGCGGGTGCGAGGGGCTCGGCCGCTGCCTGCAGGGCTGCCCGCGCGGCCACAAGCGGAGCATGGATGCGAGCTTCCTCCCCGAGGCACGCGCCGCGGGCGCCCGGCTCTTCGCCGGCTGCCGCGTCGACCGCGTGCTCACCCGCGCTGGCCGCGCCGTCGGTGTCCGCGGCGTCACCGCCTGGGGCGGCCGCTTCGAGGTGGAGGCGACCCGCGCGGTGGTGCTCGCCGCGAGCGCGGTGCAGACGCCGTCGTTGCTGCGACGCAGCGACATCCTCCACGGCCCGGTCGGCGATGGCTTCTGCGCGCACCCCGGCGTCTCCGTCGGCGGCCGCTTCGACGAGCCGGTGCGGATGTGGGAGGGCGCGACGCAGGGCTACGAGGTGATCGGCCTGCGCGGCGAGGGGCTCAAGTTCGAGGCGCTCGGCTTCGGCGCCGAGATCCTCGCCATGCGGCTGCCGGGCGTGGGCGCGGAGCTGGCGCGCGGCGTGGCCACGCTCGAGCAGTGGGCCGAGTGGGGCGCGGCGGTCCGGGCCGAGGCGCGCGGCACGGTGCGCCCGTCGCGCGCAGGCTCGACGGTGCGCTACGCGCTTGGCGACGGCGATCTCGCCAAGGTGCGGCGCGGCGTGCGCGTGCTCGGCGAGCTGCTCTTCGCGGCCGGCGCGCGCGAGGTCTCCATCGGAGTGCACGGCTGGCCCGAGCGGATCGCCGACCCCTCGGCGCTCGCGCGCTTCGAGGCCGACGGGCCGCGCGACGCGCGCGCCTACGCGATGGCGGTGACGCACATGTTCGGCACCTGTCGCATGGGCAGCGATCCCCGCACCAGCGTCGTGCGCCCCGACTTCCGCCACCACGCCGTCGACGCGCTCTTCGTCGCCGACTCGTCGGTGTTCCCCTCCAACACCGGGGTCAATCCCCAGAACGCGATCCTCGCCCTCGCCACGCTGTGCGCCGGGCGCGTCGCGGCGCGCTGACGTCGCTGGCCTCGGGTAGATCG
>JAJXSP010000366.1 GCA_021784515.1 Myxococcales bacterium
GGGTTGATGAAGGTGTTTTACGCCGACTTCGCGCCCTACGCGAACGACAACCACCAATGCGGCACCAGCACGCTGCGCTGGAGCACGGTGAACTGCTATGCCGTTGACGTGAAGGGGCCGGCGGCGCTCGGCTCACCGGGCGGCGGGCGTAGGAGGACGCGCTGGCTGGCGTGGCGTCCCCCCGGCGTGTGGAAGTCGGCCGAGACGCCCGGAGACGCTCGAAAGACGAGGGACGCGTCTTTTGTTTCTTCGCAGTGCGTGCCCCAAGAGCCGATTGGGCCCGACCGCCGGCGAAGAAACGAAAGACCGTCCCCCCAGCGCGTGGAAGACGGCCGGGGAGGGCGGGGGCCGAGCAGCGGTAGATCCGACCCGCTCGCTGCTCGAATCGCGATTAGCGGTCGAGCGCGAGCAGCGCCGCGCCGTAGGCGCCCATCAATTGCGGGCGCGTCGGCACGAGGACCGTCTGGCCGGTCGCCTCGCCGAGCAGGGCGCGGACGGCCTCGTTGCGCGCCACGCCGCCCGAGAGCATCAATGGCGGCGTCAATCCGAGGCCGCGGATCATCGCCACGACACGACTGATCAGCGAGCGGTGCAGGCCGCGGAGGATCGGGGGCAATTCGGAGCCGTGGGCGAGGAGCGAGATGATCTCCGACTCGGCGAAGACGGTGCACGTGCTGGAGATGCGCTCCTCGGTGGCGGACGCCATCGCCCTTGGCCCCAGCTCGTCGAGCGGCACGCCGAGGCGGGCGGCCGTGTTCTCCAGGAAGCGGCCGGTGCCGGCGGCGCACTTGTCGTTCATCACGAAATCGACGGCGCGCCCGCGCTCGCCGATCTTGATCACCTTGCTGTCCTGGCCGCCGATGTCCACCAGCGTGCCGGGGCGCCCCAATTCGGCGAACACACCGCGCGCGTGACAGGTGATCTCGGTGACGTTGCGCGACGCCGATTTGATCAGCTTCCGGCCATATCCGGTGGCCACGATCTCGACCGCTTCACGCGACGGCGATTGAGTCTCGGCGAGGACCTCGGCAATCAGGGATTCGGCCTGCACCTCGATGCGCGGCTCGGCGGCGGCGAGGCGCGTGGCCACGATGGCGCCGTGCGCGTCGAGGGCCACCAGCTTGAAGGTCGTGGAGCCGGCGTCGAGCCCGATCGCGGCGACCGTCAATTGGCCGACTCCATCATTTCCATGAACGCCTCCAATCGCGCGTCGCCCTGCTCGACGGCGTAGGCGCGGGGGTCGTTGTGGTCGGCCTCGAGGAGCAGCGCCGGCACGCCGCGCTCGTGGACGAGGCGGTCGCGCTGGTCGATCTGGCCGAGCGAATAGGGTTTGCACGAGCGGTCGGAGTGGAGGATCACGCCGTCGAGGGCGAAGTCCTTCACCATTTTTTCCATCGTGCGCAGCTTGTCGCCCGTCGAGCGGTTCAGGATCGGGTGGAGGTAGACCCTGGCCGCGGTGTCGAGCGGGCGGCTGGCGTCCATCATCGGCGCCAGCTCGCCCCACGCGTAGGTGTAGGTCGAGACAACCACGTTCACGCCCCGCCGCCCGAGGGTGCGCGAGAGGTGGCCGATCTGGTGCCAGATGGGGAGATTGTCCCAGAGCACGCGCTTTCGTTCGCGCTTGATCGCCCCGACGCCCTTCTTGATTCGTGCGTCCAGCTCGGCGAGCAGCTCGCGGTAGAAGACGATCGTCTCGGGTTCGCCGCGGAGGTCGACGATCGGGCCCATGTTGATGAATCCGTCGAATGCGGTCATCGGCGCCGGACGATTGCGCGCGCGGTCCATGATCTCGAGCCACAACTCGGCGGCGGTCTTGCTGCGCTCGGCGACGCCGCGGAGGCGCCGCCACGAGAGCGAGCGGCCGGCGACGCGCTCGATGACGGGGATGGCCTCCTCGAGCTGCTGCTTCACGAAGGCCACCTGGTGGTCGGACGCGGCCTGGTAGAGGAACGGCGTGTCGATGACGATCAATGGCACGTCGAAGTGCGCCGCGAGCACGCGATACCAGTACAAGACGGTCTGGCAGATATTGGTGCAGGCGACCAGCAAATCGGGTTTCGGCAATCGCCCGACCGGCGTGCGGCCGCTCAGCATGGCGCCGATGTCGGTGCGGGCGTAGGAGCAGATGTCCCGCGAATAGCCGGCATTCTCCGCCTCGACGGAGAGGTCCACCGCCTTCTTGCGCGCCCCGCACAGCGCGGCGTGGTTCTCGGGATAGATGAGGACGAAATCGAGCGCGCGGAGCACCTCGATCGGCGCGCCCGAGGTGACCCACGCCACCTTCTTCACCCCATTCGCATAACGCCCTTCGAGGTAGTGGCGCGACATCAACTCCTTCATCCGCGCGGTGCGCACCAGCGGCGGATTGAGGGGATCGTCGGGCTTTCCATGGTGGGCGCGGAGCTTCCGCTCGTCGCGCCAGCGCTGCACGCGCAAGACCCCTTTTCCGAGCAGCTCGTAATTGAGGAGATAGGAGAGCGTGGCGGAGGGGGTCATTGGGCGCCTCGCAGGGTCTCGACGAAGGCCTCGATGCGCGTGCGGGTCTGCGCGCCCAGGGACTCCGTCATCTCGTGCTCGACGTGGAGGAGCGGGAGGCCGGCCTCGGCGAGGCCCTTTGCGAGGAGCGGGAGGTAGAACAGCTCGGGCTCGCAGAACTTGGGATTGTAGACGACGATGCCGCGGGCGCCGGACTCCTCCATTCGCCGTCGCACCATCGCGACGCGCTCGGGGATCGGCTGCCCGAGCGTGGGGTCGGGGGCGGCGCCGAGGAGCGAGCGCGCGAGGCGGCGGAAGGGGTCGGGCTCTTCGACGCGCGGGTAGATGCGGCGGCTCACGCCGGCGAGGTCGTCGGCGACCACGTGGGCGCCGGCCTCGTCGAGGGCGTCGAAGATCTCCATCGGCTCGGGAGCAATCCCGGAGAGCATTACGGGGATGCCGCGCTGCTTGCGCTCGCCGCGCGGGGCGGTGCGGGCCACTTCGACGAAGGCCTCCGCGTCGAGGAATTCGCGCGTCCGGAGGAGCGTGAAGAAGGCGCGATCGGAGAGCGCGAGGCCCGCGCGATCGCGCCACAGCCCGGCCACCGCGTCGTCGGCGGCCGCCTCGCGGTCGAGGGCGGCGTGGAGCGCCTCGTCGGTGGGCGCGACGCCGGAGAGGGCGGTGAGGTCGCGCCCGAGCCGCCGCAGCTCGGCGACGAGGTAGGTCTCGTCGGAGGCGCGCCGCCCGCGCGGGAGATAAAGCGTGAGCACCGGCATCTTCGGACGCACGAAGTCCACCAGCACCGAGGCCATGCCCTGCATCGCGTCGCAGGTGTGCGGGATCAGGACGGCGTCGTGGTCGTCGAGGTGGCCGGCGAGCAGGAAGGAGGTCGCGTTGCGGACGATGGCGCAGGTGTAGGCCTGGAAGTGGCTGGCGCCGATCTCGGGATCGACGCCGGGCGGGCCCCACACCTCGACCGAGTGCACGTTGCAGGCAGTGAGGAGCGCGCGCGGAGCGTGGATCGGCAGCACGGCGGCGACGCGCTGGCCGCGGGCACGGGCGCGCGCGATGGCCTCGCGGCGCGACGGGAGTGCGATCGGTTCGGGCACGGGACCTCCTTGGAGGCGGCAGCGTACCTCGGGTCGCGCCGGCGCGGTGGAACAACGTCGGCTCGTCCGCGCGCCGGCTCGCGTCCTGAGCGCATTGCCCGCCGCCGCGCTTCCGGGTATGGAATTGCCATGAGACAGGAAATGATCGTCGTCGGCGCGGCGCTGCTCGCCGCCTGCGGCTCGGACGTGGGCTCGATTTCGGTCGAGCCCGCTTCGCTGAACCTCCAGGCGCGCGGTGCCACCGCCACTCTCCGCGCCATGGCGAAGGACAAGAAGGGCCAACCCGTACGCGATCCACTCAAGCTCGTCTGGACCTCCAGCGCCCCCGAGGTGGTGACGGTAAACGACGCGGGCAGGGTGGTGACGCGCCGGTCGGGCGACGCCACCATCACCGCCTCGTTCAAGGAGGTGAAGGGCGCCGCCGCGGTGCACGTCGCGATCCCCGCCACCATCGACCTCGCGCCGCGCGAGGTGCCTCCGATGGTCGGCGCGGGCTCGACCTTCGAGATGCACCCGACGGTCCGCGACGACGCCGGCCGCCCGATGGAGACCTCCGTCCTGTGGGCCAGCACCGCCGCCGGCGTCGTGCAGGTGGCGGGCGGTCGGCTCACCGCCGTCGGCGCCGGCACCGCGACCGTCACCGCGCTCGTCCCGGGCGGCCCGAAGGCCTGGGTCAAGGTGACGGTGATCCTCCCCGAATTCGCCCGCGTCACCGTCGCGCCGCCGCGCGGCGAATGCAAGGCCGGCGCGACGCTGCAGCTCCAGGGAGCGGCCGCCGACGCCCACGGCGCCCCGGTTCAGGGCGTGCCGGTGCGCTGGTCCTCCTCCGACGAGAAGATCGCCCGCGTCAGCGCGGCGGGGCTGGTCACCTGTGTCGCGGCGGGCAAGGCGCAGATCACCGCCGCCGCGGGCGACAAGACCGTCGTCGCGCCGGTGGTCGTGCGGTAAGGCGCCCGGCTGAAATAATGTCGCCATTCTCGGCGGCCGAGGCGCCCGATCCGGCGAGGCGCGACGAGGGAGCTTGCTCTCTGCAAGTGACTGAGGAGCAACGAAGCCGGTCGGGATGGATCGGCGGCCCAGTTGGCGAGATTATTTCGGCCGGGCGCCTAACGCCCTCGCAGGGGAGGTGGGTCGATCAGTCCAACCAGGCCCCGCCGGTCCCCGGACCGTTCACGGCAGCAGGTGGCGGGCCAGCGAGGAGCAGCTCTCCTCGACCTCGACGGTGCGGAACGTGGTGTCGGCGCTGACCACCGTCGAGACCCCCTTGAGGTGGACGAAGACCTCGTCGGGCCCCTCGAACGCGGCGTGAATCGACCGCGTCTCGCCCGGAGCGAGCACCAGACACGTCTCCCGCCCGTAGCACACCTCGCTCGATCGCGCGCATCGGTTGACGAACGTGACGGCGAGCGACGACGGCGAAGTCAACTTCGCGAGGATGCCGCTTTGTCCGCTGCTCCCGCCGCCTCCTCCTCCATCACCGAGGAGTTCGGCGCAACCGGCGAGGAGGAGCACAGGCAAGAGCAGCGGAGCGCGCACGTCGCCAAGGGTACGCCGAATTGGGCTCAGCTCGGGAGGCTGAACGTCGCCGTCTTCCCGTAGCCGCTCGTGATCAACCGCCCCCGCGTGCGCAGCGCCTCGATCGTGATCCGTACGAGCTGACGATCTCCGGCGATCCGATCGCAAATCTGGTACTCGGTGAGGCCGGGATTCCTGCCGACGAATTGCTCCATCGCGTTCAGCAAGTCATCCGGGCGCCGTCCGGGCGCGGCGGGCAACGGCGACGGCGTCATTCGACCAACGGGCGGCGCCTCATCGTGCCACTGCTGCACGCCGCGCTTGGCTGCGGTGACCGCGCGCGGCCGATGGATCGGCAGCGGCACGGCTGCCCGTTTCCCCGGCCGAGGCTCGCGCCGCGTCTGAATGGGTGGCGGTCTCCTCGGGGCCGGCGGCGCCTTGCGAGCCGGTGCCGGCGACGCGGTTGGAGCGGGCGCCGGCGACGCCGCCTGCGCGGCGCGCGCCTTCGGCTTCAGCGCCGCGAACTGGGGGCCGAGCGCCGCTCGTCCCGCCGCCGTCTTCGCGAGGTAGAAGAACACCCCACCCGGCGTCTTGCGGTGGCCATCGCGCACGATGCCGCCGGCTGCCTCGATTTCGAGCGTCTTCGCGTGGGCGGCGCGCACCAGCTCGATGTTGTACTTGTCGACCACCTCGCGCAGATCATTGCGCGCGCGCTCCCCGGTCTCGCCGAGCGCTTGGGCCACGGCGGCCAGCGCGGCGTCAATCGCGTCTTCGCCGAGCAGCGATGTCGGTGCGTCGGACTGAACCGAAGCGGCAGGAGGAAGAGGAGCCCCGGTCGAAAACGGCGGCTCGATGATCTCTGGATCCGGGGCGCCCGGCAGGAGAGCGGCCGGTTCCCGCGGTGTCTCGGCGGGAGGCAACACCGCAGCCGGTTCCTCCGTCCTCGCGATTGGACCCGGTTCTTCCGTCCTCGCGATTGGACCCGGTTCTTCCGTCTTCGCGATTGGACCCGGTTCTTCCGTCTTCGCGCTTCGCCCGCTGAGCTCGGCTTTCGCGGATGGCTCAGTGCTCGCGGCGACTACGTCCGCGCCGCTCCTGGTCGCCGCCTGCGTGCCGGCCGCGCGCCTTCGCACCTTGCGCACGAGTGACGCACTGAACGTCATGCCACGCTTCACTCCAAGCGCGACGACGTCGAAAGGCGACACGTCCATCGGCAATGACCGAATGAAATCGGAGGGCGTCTGCCTTGCAGCCTCGGCGTCAGGCAACCGGCCGTCCTCGGGGATCGTCCTCGACGTCAAGGTCGCGCCGGTGCCGTCGGTCGCGAGGACGGCTTCCAATGGCAGCTCCCGCATGTGAGTCCAATGCAGGTTCGCGGTGAGCGCGTCCACCA
>JAJXSP010000367.1 GCA_021784515.1 Myxococcales bacterium
TTCCCGTGCGATCCGCCACTGCGCTTCGCTGACCGTTGCCGCAAGTCCGCGAGTTTCGCTGCGCGGCGCGCCTCATACCGTGATCTGGCGCCGGCTGCACCCGCGTGATATCCAATCGCCCGCGCCGCGGTGTCCACTGCCGGGCGGGCTTCGATCGTCGACTTCGGGGGACGGCGCCTTAGCCGCCCGCGCTGATCTGGCTTATCCGAACACGGATGGGGAAAGGGGGAAGGGGGGCCTCTCCCTTCGCATCGGGCTTCGTTACGTGCGTGGACTCACAGAGGCGTGCGCCCGCCGCGTCGAGACGGAGAGAGCGAGAGCCCCCTTTCGCAGCGTCGAGGACTTCACCGCCCGCGTCGCGCCCTCGCGCGCCGAGTTGACCGCGCTCGCCGAGGTGGGCGCCTTCGCCGGCCTCGGGCGCACCCGGCGCGGTGCGCTGTGGCAGGTGGAGGCGATCGGCCGGTCGGGGCCGCTGTTCACCACCGCCGAGAGCGACGGCGACGACGCTCCCCTCGACGACATGACCGAACGCGAGCGGCTCGCCGCGGACTATCGGGTCGCCGGCCTCACCACAGGGCGTCACCCGCTCGCGCTGCGCCGCGCCGCCCTCGACCGCGCCGGCGTGGTCACCGCGCGCGCCCTCGATGCGCTGCCCCACGGCCGCCGCGTCCGCATCGCGGGGACGGTCGTGGTGCGGCAGCGCCCCGGCACCGCGAAGGGGTTCTTCTTCCTCACCCTCGAGGACGAGACCGGCCTCTCCAACGCCATCGTCAGCCCGAAGCATTTCGAGGCGCACCGTGCGCTGCTCGTGTCGGCGCCGGCGCTGGTGCTCGACGGCAGGCTGCAGAAGCTCGAGGGCACCGTGAGCGTGAAGGCGGACCGCTTCTTCCTCCTCGACGAGGCGGCCGCGCCGTCACACGACTTCCACTGAAGCGACGTCGGCGCCAGGCGCGCTACTGCGTCGAGCAGGTCGCGGCGGTGACGGTGTTCGGCGGCGTCGACTGTCCGCCGCGGTCGACGACGATCGCCGTCCCCTGCGGCGTGACCGCGGTGCACGACTGCTGCATCACCACCCGCCAGCAGGGCGTCCCGCCGGCGCCGCACTTCGGGAGCGTCTTGCGCGTGGTCGTGCCGTCCATGTTCAGCGTCACGTCCTCGACGACACAGGTCCCGGCGTCGGGCACGGACGCCGGCACGCAGCCGCCCGACACCGCGCTGGCGACGAGGCGGCCGATGCTTGCACCTTGTTCCGGTCGAACACGTCGGTCACCGTCGGCGCCGATGCGTCGTCCTCATTGGTGAGGAACACCACGGCGAGGAGCGCGTCGTCGCGGAGGAAGCCCTGGTTCTCCGGGATGGGGTTGTGCAATGCAGCATAGACCGACTCGAGCTGGTGCTCGAAGCCGCAGCCCTGCGATCCGACCGAGGCCATGCAGGAGAAGGTCGTCGCCAGGTCCTGCCCCTGCGGCAGGTTGTTCGCGCCGCCGAAGACGTAGTGCACGAAGTTCGCGCCGACCGGCCCCCGGCAGTTCCCGCCCGGCCCGCCGCCGGCCTGCAGCCTGCCCGCCTGGCCGCCCGGCGACGGCTGGCAGCCCGGCGCGCCCGTCGCGCCGGCGCCGTAGTCGGAGGTGACCACGCCGAGGTTGAGGTCGACCGCCGCGCCGTTCTGCGCGAGCGCCTGCAGCGCCTGGATCATCGAGCCGAAGCGGTTCCTCAGCTCGACGGACATCGCCTCCATCGAGTTCGAGTTGTCGACCATGAAGAGGACGTCCACCTTGTTCCGCATCTGCCCCGTGAGAGGGAACGACACGCCGTGATCGCCGAAGTCCGGGGCCGGCATTGCGCCGTCGGCGGGCGTGGGCACGGCCATGTCGAGTGGCGGTGCCTCGCAGTTGGCGAGCGGCGCGCACTGCCCGAGCGTCGCCAGCTTCGCCGGGTCGTACATGCCGTTGACGCAGACGTAGGCGCCCGCGAGGCAGGAAAAGTAGGGGCCGAGATCGCACGCGACGTTCGAGTAGGCGCCGCAGTCGATCCCGCCCGGCCCGATCGCGCCGCAGGCCGCGCCCTTCAGGAACGCCTGGCAAGCGGCGGCGTTCCCGCCGGCGCCGGCGAGCCCGCCGTTCGCTGCGACGCACGCCGACAGCGCGCCCATTGCCAGTGCCAAAACCTTCGTCACGTGACTGCGCATCGATCGCACCTCGCGTCTTTCCCGGCGCCCCCCTCGGGACACCGCCTGGCGGAACCCTATCCGCTCGCCGCCTCGCCCATCAATCGCGGGAGCCGGTGGGGAGCGGCGCCTCCGCCGCTTGACGAGCGCGTGAACGTGGATTATTGACTGGCCGGTCAGCATGGCGCGCACGAGCGATCCCAACGCGAAGGTCGACCTCCTCCGCGCCGCCGAGGCGGTGTTCGTCGAGCGCGGCCTCGACCACGCCAAGGTCGAGGAGATCACCGCACGGGCCGGCAAGTCGAAGGGCGCCTTCTACCTCCACTTCGAGAGCAAGGAGGACGCCTTCCGGCAGATCGTGGAGACCACGCTGGCGCGGCTCGCCGCATGCCTCGACGGCGGCGAGGCGATGCAGGTCGCGGCCGTCGCCGAGGGGCCGGCGCTGCTCGAGGCGCTGCTCGACCACGACGTCGAGGTGTTCGAGTTCCTCTGGCAGAACCGCGCGCTGATCCGGCTTCTGGGCGGCGGCGGCGGCAGCGCCTCGTTCTCCTACCTCGTCGAGGAGTTCGCGGAGCGCTGCCGCGGCGCCGTCCGACGCACGATCGCCTGGAGCGCGGAGCGCGGCATCGTCCGGCCGGGCCTCGACGTGGACCTGGTGAGCCGGATCCTGTCGGGCGCCTACGACCAGGTGGCGCGACACGTGGTGCGCGCCCAGCGGAAGCCCGACCTCCGCCGCCTGCTCGGCGAGGTGCAGCACCTGTTCATGCACGGGATCGGCGGCCCCGCGGTGCGGGAAAGTGACCGGCCGGTCAGGAACGCGTCCAAGACGGTGGTGGGGAGGGGGCGCGGCGGAGCGCGCACCGAGCGGCGCGCGCGTCCGCGCAAAAAGGAGCCCGCACGATCATGAGCAACCGGATCTCCCACGAGACGCGGCGCGCGGAGGAAGCACCGCGCGACGCCGCAGGCGACGAGCCGAACGCACCGACGCCGTTCCCCTCGGCGCGGCGGGGCTTCCCAATCGGACGCGTAGTGGTCGTGGCGCTCCTCGTCGGGTTCTCCGTGATCGTCGGCGCGCGCGTGCGCTCGGCGATGCAGCAGCGGGCCGAGCAGGCCGCCGAGCGGCAGAAGCAGGCCGATGCGGCGGGGAAGCCGCAGGCCGCCGGAGGAGCCGCCACCGTCGCGGGCGTGGCGCAGACGTGGACGCCGCGCGTCGCCCTCGAGGGGACGCTCATGCCGGCGCGCGAGGCCGACCTCGGCTTCAAGGTCGGCGGGCGCGTCGCGGCGATCCGCGCACGGCTGGGGCAGAAGGTGGCCGCCGGCGACGTGCTGGCGACGCTCGAGCAGACCGAGGCGCAGGCGCAGGCGGCCGCGGCCTCGGCGCAGGTCCGCGCCGCCGAGGCGCAGCTCGCCCTCGCCGACGACGCCGCGAAGCGCACCACGGCGCTGATCGACTCGGGCTCCGCGCCCTCGGCGAGCGGCGTGCAGGTGGGGCAGCAGCGCGCCCTGGCGGCGGCGCAGCTCGACGGGGCGCGCGCCCAGCTGGCGCTCGCCGATGCCGCGCTCAAGAGCCACACGCTCGCCGCGCCCTTTTCCGGCACCGTGACGCGCGTCCCGTCGGGGCCGGGCGCGATCGTCGGGCCGGGCGTTCCGCTCTTCCACCTCCAGGACAACACCACGCTCAAGCTCTCGGGGAGCATCGGCGACGCCGATCTCCCGCTGGTGAAGATCGGCGCCGCCGTCGAGGTGAAGGCCGAGGACGGCGCGGCGAAGGGGAGGGTGGTGGCGGTGCTCTCGACGGTGGACGCCGCCACGCGCCGCATCCCGCTCGAGGCCGAGGTGCACAACGACGGCGCGCAGCCGCTGCTCGCCGGCGCCTTCGTGCGCGCCACCGTCGTCGGCGCCGAGCCGCTCGCGGTGCTGCGCCTGCCCGCGACCGCGCTGCGCCCGGGCTCGCAGGACGAGGTGATGCTCGTCCGCGACGGCCGCCTCGAGACCCGCCGCGTGGCCTTCGCGGTGGCGCCCGACGGCGCGCTGCTCGTGCGGCATGGACTCGCCCGCGGCGAGCGCGTGCTGTCGTCCCCCTCGGCCGAGGCCCGCGACGGCGATCCGGTGGCGGCGGAGCCGCGGCGATGAACTGGTCGGCGATCGCCATCCGGCGCCCCGTCTTCACCGTCATGGTGACGGTGGCGCTGCTCGTCCTCGGCGGCGTCGGCCTCTCGCGCCTCGGCACCGATCTGTTCCCGGACGTCTCCTTCCCCATCGTCGCCGTCAACGTCGTCTACCCCGGCGCCGGCCCGGGCGAGGTCGAGACGCTCATCACGCGGCCGGTCGAGGACGCCGTCGTCGGCATCAACGGCATCGACCGCGTGCGCACGTGGTCGCGCGAGAGCCTCTCGACGACGATGGTGATCTTCAAGCTCGGCGTCGACCTCCCCGAGGCGGCGACGCAGGTGCGCGAGCGCGTCTCCGCGATCCGCTACCAGTTCCCCGCCGAGGCGAAGGAGCCCACCGTCAACCGCTTCGACGTCTCCGCCGCGCCGATCCTCATCTACACGGCGCACGGACAGCGCTCG
This sequence comes from Myxococcales bacterium, assembly GCA_021784515.1. Lineage (GTDB taxonomy): Bacteria > Myxococcota_A > Polyangia > Palsa-1104 > SHYY01 > SHYY01. The sequence continues at coordinate 4,741 of JAJXSP010000367.1, forward strand.
CTCTCCGAGACGCGCAAGTTCGCCGAGGACGTGATCAAGCCGGCCCTCGAGCAGGTCGAGGGCGTGGCCTCCGTCGACGTGAAGGGCGGCGCCACGCGCGAGGTCCACGTGGACCTCGATCGCACGCGCCTGGACGCCCTCCACCTCGACCCGCAGATCGTCGCGCAGCAGCTCCGCGCCGCGAACCTCACCGTGCCCGCCGGCCACTACGACCAGGGGCTGCGCGAGATCAACGTGCGCACCGTCGGCGAGTTCGGCGACGTGGAGGCGGTCCGCAAGGTGATCGTCGCCACCGCGCGCGACGGCTCGGCGGTGCGCCTCGCCGACATCGCCACCGTCGAGGACGGCTTCGAGGACATGCGCACCCGCGTCCGGGCCAACGGCGAGGACGCGGTCAGCTTCTCGGTGCTCAAGCAGTCGGGGCAGAACACCGTCGCCGTCACGCGCGCGGTCGAGGCGCGCCTCGCGCAGCTCGAAAAGACGTTCCCGGCCGGCATCCGCGTCGAGCAGATCATGAACCAGGCGACGTTCATCGAGGAGAACGCCCACGAGGTGGAGACGGCGATCGTCTTCGGCGGCGCGATGGCGATCCTCATCATCCTCATCTTCATGCTCGACCTCCGCTCGACGCTGATCTCGGCGGTGGCGTTGCCGACGAGCGTGATCGGCACGTTCTTCCTCATGTACGTGCTCGGCTACACGCTCAACATGATGACGCTGCTCGGGCTCTCCCTCGCCATCGGGCTGCTCATCGACGACGCGATCGTGGTGCGCGAGAACATCTTCAAGCACCTCGAGCGCGGCAAGGAGCCCAAGCAGGCGGCGCTCGACGGCACGAAGGAGATCGCGCTCTCCGTGCTCGCGACCACGCTCACCATCGTCGCGGTGTTCATGCCGGTGGCGTTCGTGAAGGGGCTGGTGGGGCAGTTCTTCCGGCAGTTCGGCATCACCGTGTCGGGCGCGGTGATGCTCTCGCTGTTCGTCGCCTTCACGCTCGATCCGATGCTGAGCTCGCGCTTCTCGAAGGCGATGGTCCACGGCGCGCCCGACCGCTTCGCGACGGTGAAGCGCCCCTTCAACGCCTTCTTCCGCGCGCTCGACGAGGGCTACCGCGCCATCCTCGGCTGGGCGGTGCGCCACAAGCTGGTCGTCGGCGGGCTCGCCATCGGCAGCCTCTTCCTCATGGGCTTCCTCGGCAAGCTCATGGGCAGCGAGTTCGTCTCCGCCGAGGATCGCGGCCAGTTCGGCGTCAGCCTGGAGATGCCCGCCGGCACTTCGCTCGACGAGACCGACCGCGCCTCCCGCCTCGCCGAGCAGAAGTTCCGCGAGGACCGCGAGGTGCGGCTCGTCTTCGCGACGATCGGCGTGGACGGCGACAGCAACAAGGCGCAGTGGCGCGTCGTCACCTCGCCGAAGAACGAGCGCACCGTTTCGCAGGCGGTGATCCGGGATCACGCGCGCGCCGCCCTCGCCGCCGTCGCGCCCGACGCGCGCGTCAACGTCACCGAGCCGGCGTTCGTCGAGGGTGCCAACGCCGAGGCGCCGATCATGATCGACGTGCGCGGCGCGAGCTACGACGACATCGCCCCGGTGGCCAACGACGTCGCGCGGATCCTGCGCACCACGCCGGGCGTGCAGGACGTGGACGTGAAGTACTCGCCGGGGCGCCCCGAGCTGCGCGTCGCGATCGACCGCGCGC